>NZ_JBNDMQ010000069.1:0-21044 GCF_050436665.1 Paraburkholderia sp. EB58
CCGTATCCGCGTGGTCGGAGTGCCCGCACGCGACGCAGGCGAACAGCGCTTGCGTCTTGCGATTATCCTTCGATACATGGCCACAGCACGGGCACGTACGGCTCGTGTTCTTAGGGGCTACTGCGACGAAATACCCGCCGCGCCATGCCGTCTTGTATTCGAGTTGGCGGCGGAATTCGCCCCGAGGTTTGACGCGCATCCGATCAAACCGGCTCCGTACGTACCGTTGGGCAATCGGCAAAATCAGCCAGTTCACGTCAGTCGTTCGGTTGATTGTCTGAGCGGTGAGCGATAGCGAGTGCATCGAGCCCGGCCATCACGAAGCGCACAAAGTCCTCCGCAAGCGCGTCTTTGTCCTTCATGACAGCGGGCAAAAGGGCAGTCTGCATCTGCTTTGGCGCGACCATCATCACGACGCAGGGGAGCACAGTAAACATCAGGGCGCGCTGTACCGCCGGAGCTTTCGGGTGTAGCCCCAGCACCTCGCCGATCAGTCCAAGCAGGAATGCAGCTTTCGGCCGCACGGCCTTCTTGATAAGCGCCGGAATGGCGGCCGACGGGGAGAGCACTTCGCGCAACATGACCATGAAGCCCCATGGAGTGCCTGTGCTCGTTGAAAGACCAACGAATCGGTAAAGCACAGCGCGAAGTTTCTCCCTTGGATCGCTTAGCCCGGCCGTCAGCGCCTCAAGTTCTTCGAGGCCCACAACGTGGCGGTGCGCCTCGACGAGCGCGGCCTCATAGAGTGCCTCCCTGCTGCCGAAGTGATAGTTGACCGATGCCATCGGCGTACCAGCGCGCTCGCAAATTTCCTTGCTGGTGGCATCTGCGAAACCACGTTCCGCGAACACCTGCCCTGCGGTATCGAGCAGATGCTGACGTGTCGCCGCGCCGTCAGGGCGCGAGGCCCGTTTCGGCTGTTTTGCGCCTGGTTTTCTCGTAGTTGTTGACATGATGGAAGCGCTAGGTCGGTAAAATTAGTTTGAATTTGAATTCAAATTCACATACCATCCATTCTACTTCATCGGCGTACGGACCGCGAGCGGACGCGCCAGCACGAACTGCTGCAACACCTAAGCAACCTTATTGTTCTCGCGAAGCCCACAAATCCAGGCCGCATCGATCCGGCCTGTCTAACGATGGATGAACCATGTCTCGATCAGTCTCCGGTATCGAACCCGGACAGCGTCAACTCAACGGGCCGCAAACGAGCGGCCGGAATTACCACAATCTCTCCATGCCCAACCTGGAGATGGATTCCGACTACGACGTCCCTGTGCCAATGCGGGATGGCGTCGAACTGCGCGCTGACATCTACCGGCCGGCGACGCCCAGTCGGTATCCGGTGCTGGTGTCCGCGTCGCCTTATCCTCGTCAGATACAAAACCTCGGCGCGCCGCTCGGGTTCATCGAAGCAGGCGCCAGCGACTTCTTCGTGCCGCGCGGATACGTTCACGTCATTGCGAATATCCGTGGCACGGGCGGTTCGGGTGGGACGTTTGGCTTTTTCGACGGTCAGGAGCGCCGGGATATGTACGACCTGGTGGAATGGGCTGCGGAGCAGCCATGGTCCGACGGCAATGTCGGCATGGTCGGAATCAGCTATTTCGCCATGACCCAGCTGGAGGCCGCGGTTGAGCAACCGCCTCATCTGAAGGCGATTTTCCCGGTCGCGGTGACCGTTGACCTTTTTGAAGCGGCCGTGCACCACGGACTCGCGAGCACGTCCTTTCTTACGCCGTTCCTGTCGATGATAGGGATGACATCCGGGCACGGCAGCGGGTTTTACCGCAACAGGTTCGTCGATGCGGCGCGTTACATCCTGAAGACTCCCGCGATTCACAAGCGGTTCGAGACCATGAACGGCGAGGCGGCGATGGCCGGCATCAAGGGTTTGCTGAAACTGCATCACTCGCCGCATCCCTGGGACGAACTCTGGCGGGCATGCGTTGTGGAACATCAGGCGCGCGACGACTGGTGGGACGACCGCAATCTCCTGCCGCTGCTGGACCGGGTCAACGTGCCTGTCTATCTGGGTTGCGACTGGGATAACGTACCCTTGCATCTTCCGTCCACGTTCAAGGCATACTCCGCGCTCGTCAACAGTCCGCACGTTCGTGTGGGAATGCTGGGCACGCATGGTCTCGCATGGCCGTGGGAGAGCTTGCACATCGAAGCTCTCGCGTGGTTCGATCATTGGCTGAAGGGGCGCGACACCGGGATTCTCGAAGGCCCTCCCATCCGTTACGTTCTGCCCGGTACTGAAGGATGGCGGACTGCCGATTCATGGCCGCCCGTTGCTACGTACCGCCCGCTGGCGCTAGGCGCCGACGGCACGCTTGCCGACGACGAACGCATTAGTGGAACACGCCAACTCATGAGTTCGGGTGCCGGACTGAATCGGGACCATCCGAGTCCCGTGGACCCTGCTTCTAGCCTGACGTGGACGAGTCATCCGCTGGAGCAAAATCTTGATATCGCTGGTGACATAGAGCTACAACTCGATGCGATCAGCACCGCGCCGGACACGGCGTGGATTGCCATACTGCAGGACGTCGATGTCTCGGGTGCGGTGACGGAGGTTACCGCCGGCTACTTGCGTGCCAGCATGCGGGCCGTCGATGAAAGCACCAGCCGCCTCGGAGCGCCCGCCCTCCCTTGCAGGACATTTGAGACAGTGCCGGTCGGCAAGCTTGTGAAATACCGAATCCCCATGGTTGCCAATGCACGACGATTCCGGGCGGGGCATCGCATCCAGCTGTTCATTACCAGCGACGACCAGAATCCTCAGACGCCGGCAATGCTGCGGTTTCGACATGCAAGTGTTGGCACCAGCAGCCTTAACACGATCAGTTCGTCCTCCCGTTTGATGCTGCCAGTTTTGCCGGAGTCGCACTGAAATCCTTCCGCGATAAAGGGCGCATGGGCTCCTCTGGCGCGCCCATGGACGGGTATTGCCTAAGCGGGCCCGTTGGTCGCCGGATCGCCGGTGGCGTTGCCACTTTCTGGGGATACGCGAGATGGCATTGGGCAAACGTCATACAAGCATGGCACGGCAGGCAACGGCGATCCAGCTTTCATCCGTCCAGGAACGGCTGACAAATCAGCAATCCCCGCGTCGAAAGGCAGTTTGACACTGGTGAACGGGACAGGCGTCAATGCAGCGTGACAGGCCGCTTATGGCCGGAACCCGGTGCGACGCAGACCTTGATCGATCGCTGATCGCCGCAGGCATGCGAAAGGCAAGAAGCGACCCGAGGCGACATTCAACCTTGGCTCGCGACCGTCCGGTCACGAGTAGACAAGAGACCTTCTTCGATCGAAAGGTACTCCGGCTCGCTGGTTCTGCGAGACCGCCGCACTTCGTTCGACTCTCCAGAAGACCTACCATCGAGCTGACGATGAAATTTCGCCCTAGGGTTACAAATCAGGGCATCAATGCGACGAGTTGCGGCTCCTCCGGTTCGAACCAGTCAGGATTTAGCTCAGCGACTGGCCCGAGGGACACTAGGATCTCACGCAAATGGGACCGCATCGCCTCTTCGGCAGCGTCGGGGTCGTGCGCCTTTAACGCATTCACGATGTGGACGTGCTGCTTGATCAGCAAGTCGAGCGGCGAGACCTCGTGCAGGCTCAGGTAACGCACACGGTCCATCTGCGCCTTAATGTCCTGAATGGTGTCCCACGCCGCCACACAATCAATTGACTGCGCGATCAGAAAATGAAACTGTTCATCGCACGCGAGGAACGCGGCAGTATCGTTGGCCTTCGAGGCAGCTTTTTGCTCCCGCAGATTTGCAGCGAGATCCGCGAGCTGTGCATCGGTGATCGCGACCGCCGATTTACGCACGACCGCCGCTTCGATCGCTTCGCGAATAAATCGACCCTCACGCACTTTGCGCGGTGATATCCGCTTAACAAACGTGCCGCGTTGCGGCAGCACCTGGAGCACACCTGCCTCTACGAGCTTGATGAATGCCTCGCGGACCGGCTGGCGGGATACCTGAAACATTTCCGACACTTCCTTCTCCGAAAGTGGTGTGCCGGGTGCAAGCAAGCCGGTAAAAATAGCCTGACGCAGCGAGCGGAAAATCTGCTTGCCGATCGGCTCATGTGATTCCAGGGAGACGCCGGCTATTGCGCCGGGAATCAACAGTTTTGGCAAATCACTGGATGTGGCACGCAGCCGTGACTGACCAGCGGTCGGACGGGCTGCCGATGCACCCGTCACACTGTTTCGCTGTCGACTGGCATGCAAGCTCGCATTTTTCATTGTTCAATAAGCCGTTAAACTGATAGCCCAACACTACCATACTAGTTTACGTTCTGCCGGATCTTTTTGCGCGCGCGGTTCGCGAATCCAGACCAGCGCGCACAAGGCTCCGAGCACGGCAATCGCTCCGGCGAGAACGAACGCGCTCCCGTAGGCGCCGTGCGTAGCCTGCACGATAAACCCCGTCACTGCCGGTCCAATCACGCCTGCGAGATTGGCCAGGAGATGCACGAAGCCGCCTACGCCACCGACGTTCTCGCGCCGCACGGTGTCCTGGATCACCGCCCAGTAAACAGACCCCGTGACATACAGGAAAAAGATCGAGACTGACATCAGCGCGACCGCCCCCTCCATACTCTGCACGCGCCCGGCAAATGCCACGCATACCGCTGCGACGCCGAGACACACGGAAAGGACGATTCTTCGCGACATAAGCGGTTTGCCGGTCAGGCGCAGGATGAAATCGGTAATGAAACCGCCTGCCGCAAGCCCGATACTGCCGAGCACCCACGGTATGACCGTCGCAATGCTCATATCATGCAGCGACATGTGATGAGCTTCGGTCAGGTAGGTCGGAAACCACGATAGGAAGAAAAACAGTACGTAGTTGTATGCGAAAAACGCAAACGCCGTCGCGAGAATGAGTGGCTGCTTGAGATAGAAGCTCAGGCCCGTCTTCTTGCCCGCGGGCGCGTGTTCCAGCGACGAAGCCTGCTGCTGGCCCGCAACGATCAGCTCGAGTTCAGCTTCCTTTACACGCTTATTCTGCTGGGGGTGTTCCGTCGTAGTAAGGGACCAGAGCATGAGCCAGGCAAGCCCGAACACCATGATCGCGACAAACGCCCAGCGCCAGCCGAACTGGATCGCCATATAGCCGACGATCGGCCCCGCTAGCGCGCCCCCAAGCGGTGTGCCTGAGCTGATGACACCGATCGCGCTCGCCACCTCGCGGCGCGGGAACCAGTTGTTCACCATCTTGCTGTTCGACGAACTGAACGGACCTTCTCCCATGCCAAACAGCACGCGAAGCACGATCAGCGAGACAAGACCACTCGCGAGCGCGGTTGCGCCGCAAAAGATCGACCAGATACCCATTGCACCGCCAAAGACTTTCTTCGCTCCGAATTTGTCTGAAGCTACGCCGCCGATGAAATTAAACAACGCGTAACCGACAAAGAAGCTGCTGAATACGATGCCCATCTCCGCGTGGGAGAAGTTGAGGTCTTTCTGGATCAGCGGCGCGGCAATCGAAAGCGCCGCGCGGTCGAGATAATTGATGACGCCCGCCAGAAATAGCAGGCCGACGACGAACCATCGCTGGCTCTTGATCATGACATGTCTCCATGCAAAGCTCTTACTCCGATCCCATGCAAGATGCTTGCTGTACCGCCTCTTCTTTGTCGGGCGGTTGGACTCCCGGGTTAGTCGAAGTGCAGATGGACCTTCATCGACTGGTTCCGGTCATGTGCCACTTCGAATGCGCGGTTCGCTTCTTCGAGCGGAAAAGCGTGCGTCATTAACGGACGAAGGTCGATCTTGTGCGCACCGAGTTCTTCGGCCGCCACCGCATATTCATCGGTAAAGCGGAACGATCCCTGGTAACAAAGCTCCTTGGCCATCACCAGATTCGCCGGCACCGGCGAGTGTCCCGCCGGCAGATTGCCGACCTGGATCACCGTACCGCCAGCGCGCGCTGCACGCAATGCCGTATCGAGACCAGCAGGACTACCCGAAGCTTCGAGTACGACGTCGAAGGTGCCGCGTTGCTGCGACCACTGGTCGATGCGCGTCTGGTCGTTGGCGAGCACCGTTTCGTCCGCGCCGAGCGTCGCAGCCATCTGGAGTGCCTTGTCGGCAAGATCGACGGCGACGAGATGGTGCGCGCCTGCGCGGCGCGCCACCGCCAGGAGAATGCAGCCAATCGGCCCGCAGCCGACGAGCAGAACCTTCGCGCCGACAAGCGAGCCGGCCAGACGCAGCGCATGCAGCGCGACGGCAAGCGGCTCGGCCATGGATGCCATCGCAAAGTCCAGTCCCTCAGGCACCGGCACACATTGACGCGCGTCCACCGCAATGAACTGGCGGAACATACCCTGCATATGGGGAAATGTGGAGGCGCTGCCCATGAAGCGCATGTTCAGGCAATGATTCGGCATCCCCTTCAAGCAATAGCGGCAAGTCCCGCAATTGAGGCCTGGATTGACCGCGACGCGCTGCCCGACGCTCAGGTCGCTCACGCCCTCGCCCAATGCGGCGATTTCACCGGCGACCTCGTGGCCCAGCACGAACGGTTCACGCACAGCGAAGTCACCGCTCTTGCCCTTGAAGTAATACGACAGGTCAGATCCGCAAATGCCGCCCGCGCGCACCCGAATCTGCACCTGGTCCGGCTGCGGTTGAGGGGCATCGAGCTCATCGATGAGAAGTTTTTTGGGTTCGTGGAGAACGGCTGCAAACATCGTGCTGCTCCTTTGTTTCTTTGTGCGGCGCGGCCTCAGATGAGGCCGCGTGAAATCACCAGTTCCAGAGCGTGCCGTCTTCAAGACGCGCCACGGGCAGATACGCGGGATCGTAGGGGTACTTCGCGGCGAGCTTCTCGTCGATATCGACGCCGTGCCCCGGCGCTTCGCCCGGGTGCATCATGCCGCGATCGAACGTCCATGCATGCGGGAACACGTCGAGCGCTTCCTTCGGAAAGCCCATGTATTCCTGCACGCCGAAATTCGGCACCCACAGATCGAAATGCAACGCAGCGCCCATGCAGACCGGAGACAGATCCGACGGACCATGGCAGCCCGTACGCACCTGATAGAGTGAAGCGAAGTCGGCGATACGCTTCAGGTGCGTGATACCGCCCGCGTGGGTGAGCGTTGCGCGAATGTAGTCGATCAACTGCTCCTCGATCAGTTGCTTGCAGTCCCAGATACTGTTGAAGACTTCGCCGACCGCGATCGGCGTTACCGTGTGCTCGCGGATCAAGCGGAAGCCGGCCTGGTTTTCGGCGGGTGTTGGATCTTCCATCCAGAAGAGCCGGTACGGCTCGACCAATTTTCCAAGCCGTGCCGCTTCAATCGGCATGAGGCGGTGGTGCACGTCATGCAGCAAATGCGACTCAAAGCCGAACTTGTCGCGTACGGCCTCGAAGAGCTTCGGCACGAAGTCGAGGTATTTTTCTGTGGACCAGCTCTGCTCCTCCACGCCGCCCTTGGTCGCCGGCTCGTACATGCCGCTGCCTTTTGACACGCCATACACGGAGCGCATGTTCGGCACGCCGCACTGAATGCGGATTGCCTTGTAGCCCTCTTCGAGGTGCTCGCCGTAACGGTCAAGCGCTTCGGGAATGTCGCGGCCCGTGGCGTGTCCATAGACCATGACACCCTCACGCGACGCGCCGCCTAGCAAGCGGTACAGCGGCAAGTTCGCTACCTTGCCGAGAATGTCCCAGAGCGCCATATCAACGGCGGCGATCGCGGTCATCGTCACGGGACCACGCCGCCAGTACGCACCCTTGTAGAGAAATTGCCAGATGTCTTCGATGCGGCCCGGATCGCGCCCGACCAGCAACGGACAAACGTGATCCTTCAGATACGAGGCTACCGCGAGCTCACGGCCATTCAGCGTGGCATCGCCAATGCCATACACACCCTCGTCCGTCACCACCTTCAGCGTGACGAAATTGCGGCCAGGGCATGTGACGATCACATCGGCGCGGACGATTTTCATGGGGATTTCCTTGAGTGGCATTCGTTGGAATCGATGCTACCATACAAGTATAGTTAAACGTCAACTGCGGGTATTCCCGCTCTCCGGACCTCGAGATGACCGCCAAACCCACCCTGAGCCGCGCTGCGCTTCCGTCTTTGACCGATCACCTGATTTCGCCGACGTGGTCCGAACCGGCCATCGGCATCGTCCATCTTGGGATCGGCAACTTTCATCGAGCGCATGAAGCGGTCTATACCGAAGAAGCGATGCGCTCGGCCGGAGGCGATTGGGGCATCTGCGGGGTGACGCTGCAAGGCGATGTCAGCAAGCGCGACGCGCTGATGGCGCAGGACGGGCTTTACAGCGTAGTCGAGCGCGGACCTGGAGGCGTGCGCGTGACGGTGGTTCGTGCGCTGAAGGAAGTGCTGGCGATGCCGCACGACCGAACGCGGCTCTTCATGCTTCTCACGGATCGAAAAGTGCGCATCGTTTCGTTGACGGTCACCGAAAAGGGCTACTGCCGCGACCCGCAAACCGGCGACGTGGACCTGAACCACGAAGGTGTTCGCCAGGACCTGGCGCGGCCGGACGAGCCGTCGACCGTCTCTGGAATCCTGTGCGCCGCGCTCAGACTGCGCCGCGACGCGGGCACGCCGCCCTTTACCGTGCTCTCGTGCGACAACCTCTCACACAACGGCGCGGCGCTGAAACAGGTCGTCTGTTCGTTCGCGCGGGCGATAAGCGACGAACTCGGCACGTGGATCGAAACACAGGTCGCGTTTCCGTCCACGATGGTGGATCGCATCGTGCCAGCCACAACCGATTCCGATCGCGACGCCGCCCGCAATATTCTCGGCATGGACGACGCCGCGCCGGTTCCTTGCGAGCCATTCCGGCAGTGGGTGATCGAAGACCACTTTCCCACCGGACGCCCCGACTGGGAACAGGCCGGCGCGCAACTTGTCGACGACGTGATGCCGTTTGAACTCGCCAAGCTGCGCATGCTGAACGGCACGCATTCGACGCTCGCCTACCTCTCGATGCTCGCGGGTTTCGAGACGATCGACGAAGCCATCGCGCACCCTCAACTGAAGGCTCTGATCCACGCGATGATGACGCACGAGATCGCGCCGACGCTCGACGTACCCGCCTCGTTCGACCTGCTCGCCTATCGCGACGCGTTGCTGGCGCGTTACGCGAACCCGGCCCTCAAGCACCGCACGGCGCAGATCGCCATGGACGGCAGCCAGAAGATTCCACCGCGCCTGCTGGCGACGATCGAAGCTCGTCTGAACGCAGGCCAGTCGATCGAGCGGCTGGCGCTCGCTGTGGCCGCGTGGTTCGTGTTCCTGCGCGGCCACGCCGACGACGGCACACGCTACACGATCAGCGATCCGCTTGCCGCACGCCTCACCGACAGCGTGCCTGACGACCCCGTGCAGCTGGTCGATACGATGCTGGCCATCAAGCAAGTATTCCCGCCCGAACTCGCACGTCGCGAGGATTTTCGCCGCCCGCTGCTGAACGCCGCGAAGCTGTTGCAACGCGGTGCACGTCAGGCTATCGACGCCGAACGACGTTGACCCTATCTTCGCGCCAATCATCGGACTAGCGCGCTTTAAGTAATGTCAAAGCGCGCGGCCTTCACACACATTGGCGTGCCGACGGCAACAAGACCGACCTGCTCGGCGGGCTCGCCGGTCGCCGGATCGAGGCGGTAGACCGCCAACCGGTCGCTGTCTTGCAGCGCAACAAGCAGAAAACGCCCCGCTGGCGACAATGCAAAGCTGCGCGGCGTCTTGCCGCCAGCGCCGCGCACCGATGCCGAGACAATCCTCCCCGTCCCTTCTTCCAGCCGGTAGATGCCGATGGCGTCCGCGCCTCTAATCGAGGCATAGAGGAAACGTCCGTCCGCTGCGATCTGCAAATCCGCTGGCTGGCCCGAGCCAGGGTTCTCGGGCAATGCATCCACCGTTTCGAGCAGTCGAAGCGTGCCGTCGCCCGGCGCATAAGCGAGACGGCAAACGGTCGAATCCAGTTCGTTGACGACATAGGCTGTCACGCCGTTCGGATGAAAGACAAAATGGCGCGGCCCCGCACCCGGGTTCATGCGCGTCGCGGGCACACCCGAAGATTCGAGACGACGCGAATCGACGTTGATCCGATACGTGACAAGTTCGTCAGTGCCCAGATCCGTGGCCACGGCAAAGCGGTTATCGGCACTGGGGACGACGCAATGGGCATGCGGCACGCTCTGGCGGTCTGCCTTCGGCCCGCTACCGGTATGCGCAAATTCGCTCGACGCAAGGCTCAAACCGCCGTTATCCAGCACTGAAAAGCTCGCGATCTGCAGTCGCGGCGTCTCTGCTGCCGTCTCATGACCGTAATTGGCAACGAACGCCGTGCCCGCTTGCCGGTCGACGTTGCAATAGGCCGTGAGACTGCCGCGCGTGGGTTGCCGGTTGATGAGCACCAGCGCCCCCGACATCGGGTCGACGCGGTACGCGCTGACGGCCCCCTCGGGCTCACCGAAGATTTCGCTGGTCGCATAAAGCAATCCGCGCTGCTCAACCACTGCAAGAAATGTCGGATTGGCGATGTCCGTGGTTTCAGCGAGGAATTCAAGCCTGCCGGTCGCTTCGTCGAAGCCGTACGTGACGATTCCCCGCCCGTTCGCCGCAGCGAAATGCGGCACGGTTCGGTTCAGGCATCCGACAAAAACGAGCGTTCGCGTTTTCATCGGGTCAGCATACGGCGTACACGAAAATAAGACCATCTGCGGTTAAACCCTACTTGTATGGTAGTAGAGTTCAACACTAAGATGCAAACACTGCCTGATTCGCCAGCCAGCGCCGTGAGGTCGCGATTGGCCCATAGCGGCGGTCCACTACTCCTCAGGAGACAAGCATGTTGCTCAAGAAAGTCATTCTCGCAACCGCAATTGGCGCGGCATTCGTTGCCGCTGGCGCTTCGGCCGCAGTCGCCACGGGCGATACGTCAAAAGACAAGATCGCACTGTCGAATAGTTATGCAGGCAATACATTCCGCCAGCAGCAACTGAAAAGCTGGGCACAGGTCGCCTCCGACGCGAAAAAGGTTGGCACGATCGCCGATGCGCCGGCCTTCACCACGGCGGAAAATCAGGCAACGGAACAGGCGCAGCAGATCCAGAACCTGGTGCTGCAGGGATACAAGGCAATCGTGATCAACGCGGCATCGCCCACGGCGCTCAACGGCGCGGTCAAGCAGGCATGCGCCGCGGGCGTGATCGTCGTTTCGTTTGACGGCATCGTCACCGAACCCTGCGCATACCGGATCGCCGCGGATTTCCATCAGATGGGAGCGGTACAGGTGGACTTTCTCGCGAAGAAGCTCAACGGGAAAGGCAATCTCCTTGAAGTTCGCGGGCTGGCCGGCGTCTCGGTTGACGATGAAATTCATCAGGGCATCGTTGATGAAGTCAAGAAATACCCCGGTATGAAAATCGTTGGCTCAGTCTACGGTGCGTGGACACAGACCGTCGCGCAGAAGGAAGTGTCAGGTGTATTGCCATCGCTGCCGCAGATCGATGCGGTCGTGACCCAAGGCGGCGACGGCTATGGCGCCGCGCGCGCGTTCCAGGCTGCGGGCCGCAAGATACCTACGATCATCCTCGGCAATCGCCAGGAGGAACTCGCATGGTGGAAGACCCAGGGCGTGGACAGCTATCAGACCATGTCGATCGCGGCCGATCCCGGCTCGTCGACCTTCGCATTCTGGGTTGCGCAACAGCTGCTGGCGGGTAATCCGTTACCGCACGACATGTCGCTGCCGACCCTCACCGTCACCTCGGCGTCGGTCGACAAGGTACTCGCTTCCACTGCGCCGGGAACCGTGGCGAGCAACGTCTTCACCCGCGACCAGGTGGTTAAGCTCATCGAGTCGCAGACGAAGCCAAAGCAGTAAGCAGGCTTTGCGCATCGCTCTCTGTGCCACTCGAGTTCCACCTCCGGTCCGGTGTCTGCCATGAATCGTAGCGACAGTATCGCAATAGAAGCCATGCACGTGGAGCGGCAGTTCCAACCGCTCATCTCCGTGCACAACATAGACGTGTCGTTCGGTCTGGTGCGAGCGTTGCGGGATGCGAACTTTCAGTTCATGCGGGGAGAGTGTGTCGCAATCGCGGGGCACAATGGCGCTGGGAAGTCCACGCTCATGTCGGTCCTCTCCGGCGCCCGACGCGCTAGCGCCGGTTGGATCGAGCACGACGAAATCCGGCACGAGCGCGGATACAGTGCTGACGTCGCGCGTGGTCTCGGTGTGCGGTGTGTGTTTCAGGAACTGTCACTTTGTCCCAACCTCACGATCGAAGAGAACATGCGCGCAATGCATCCGCAGCTAATGGGCATTGGCTGGCGCAAGCGTGCGCGGCGCATCATCGAGGCGCAGCTTGATGCGATCTTTCCGGGACATGCGCTCTCGGGCACGGACGTCGTCGGCAATCTATCTCTGACCCAGCAGCAGATGGTTGAGATCGCCCGCGCGTTTTCCAGCGTCGACAGCCCGGTGAAGGTCGTGATACTCGATGAACCGACGTCCAGTCTCGACAGGTACACCTCCGAGCAACTGCTCGCCTTCGTGCGCAAGGCTGCTGTGAGCGGGATTACCAGCATCCTGATTACCCACATGCTCGGAGAGATGCTGCGTTGCGCGGACCGGATCATGGTCATGCGCGACGGCAGCGTGGTATCCACTCTGAGCGTACACGGGCTAACCAAAGACGCGATCATCCGCGCGATGGGACAGTTTGTGGAAGGTGATGTGGCTTCCGGGCGCGAGCAGCGAGCAACGACGCATTCGGATGAGGCGTACAGATGGACCCTTGGCCCGAAAGAGCGAACCACGATGGAAGTCCCGCACGGAAGCATCGTCGGCCTCGCGGGGCTCGCAGGACAAGGCCAGACCGACGCGTTAAATGAGATCTACGCCAAAGCCCGCAGGCGAGGCTCGCATCAGCGCGTCGCCTATGTCGCCGGCGACCGGCGCGCAGATGGCGTCTTTCCGGACTGGACAATCGCGCAGAACTTCGGCATCCGTTCGCTCTTCGACCGCGCGCGCGGATCATGGATCAACGTGCGCCAGCTTCAGGCGTTGTTCGATGTGTGGGCGAAGAGGCTCGATATTCGCGGCGCCGCGGGCAGCGCCAATATTCTTGCGCTGAGCGGCGGCAACCAGCAGAAGGTGCTGTTCGGACGAGCGCTGGCATCGGATGCGGAACTGGTGCTCATGGACGATCCGATGCGCGGCGTCGACATTGGCACGAAGCTGGAAATCTATCGGCTACTTCTCGAGGAAGCCGCCAAAGGCCGCACTTTCGTCTGGTACACCACTGAAAACGATGAACTGGCGTACTGCGACAAAACCTATGTTTTCCGTTCAGGCCGGATAACGCGCGAACTGAGTGCGGCCGAATGTACCGAAGAGGCGCTGCTCGCGGCCAGCTTCGAGGAGGCGACAGAATGAAAGCAGTCCTGAGTCCGCTGCGGGGGCCGCGCGATCTGCGCTCGGTTCTGCCGTTCGCATCGCTCGTCGCGATTCTCGTGCCGATGGCGATCATCCAACCTAACACGCTCAGCTATTTCGGTGGCGTCATGCTGCTGAACCTGGGTGTGCCGATCGTGTTCGCCACCCTCGCGCAACTCGCCGTGATTACGGCGAACGAACTCGATCTGTCGATTGGCTCTTTCGTCAGCCTGGTCGCCTGCATCGGTGCGACCTTACTGCAAAGTTCGCCGTGGCTCGGTGCGCTCGCGCTTGCCGGGTGCGTTGTTCTCTACGCGCTGGTCGGCGCGCTGATTGAGTACCGTCGCATCTCGTCTGTGGTCGTCACGCTTGGATTGTCGTTCGTCTGGAATGGCATCGCCGTCCTGCTACTGCCGGCGCCTGGCGGGAAAAGTCCGGACTGGCTTGCCACGTTGATGGGTTTTCAGTCGCCCGTCATTCCGGCACCTCTACTCTGGACCGTCGCAATCGCCATCTGCATGCATCTGTTCCTGATGCGTTCGTCGCATGGTGTTGCCTTGCGCGGCGTCGGAGGAAATGCCCCTGCGATGCGCCGTTTCGGTTGGTCAGTGATACGCGCAAAAGCGACTCTCTTCGGATGCGCCGGTGTGTTCGGCGTCTGTTCCGGCCTGACCTTGCTCGGGCTCACGACTTCCGCAGATGCCAATATCGCGCTGCGCTACACGTTGCTGTCGGTGGCAGGTGTGATTCTGGGTGGCGGCGAGTTCGTAGGCGGTCGGGTATCTCCGGTTGGCGCCGTGCTCGGGGCCATCACGCTGACGCTGGCATCGTCGTTTCTTTCCTTTTTGCAGATCGCGCCTCAATGGCAGATCGGCCTGCAAGGCGCCATTCTGATCGCGGTGCTGTCGCTGCGTCTTCTGGTTCGTATGAAGGAGCAACGCAAATGAACAAAGTCTTTTCAATGCGCCAGGCCCCCTGGTTCTGGTCATTCCTCGGTGCGGTTCTGGTCGGTATTGCGGCAAGCGTGATGTTTGGCCTCGGCACGGCGGGCAGCATGCTTTCGACGGCGTCGGCGTTCGTTGTGTTTTCGGTGCTCGTCGGACTGGGACAGATGCTCGTGATTACAAGCGGCCCCGGCAATATCGACCTGTCGATACCCGCCACCATTGCACTGAGTGGCGGCATCGGCATGCGCGTCATGGCGACGAACAACCACTCCATCGTCATCGGCACCCTCGCCGTGATCGCAACAGGCGCACTGATCGGCGTGTTCAACTATCTGTTGATCCGTTCGTTGCGCATTCCACCAATCATCGCGACCTTGTCGTCGAGCTTCGTGCTCCAGTCGTTTGCGATCAGCCTCGGGCGTGGTGGTGCCGCGCCGCCTCCGGCGCTCGAAGACTTTGCGCTCGCTCGCGTGGGAGGGGTCTCGGCGCTGGCGTTCGTCGCGCTGATCATTACCTCGCTCATTGCTGTCGTCCTGTTCAAGCTGGTACAGGGGCGCAGCTTGTCGGCGCTTGGCCAGAACAGGCGTGCAGCGAATCTCGCCGGGGTCAGGGTGGGCGCGGTCCACTGCCTGACTTACGTGAGCTGCTCGGTGCTCGCCGCCATCGCGGCGCTTCTGCTCGCTGCATTTTCCGGCGGCGCAACGCTGGACATGGGCGCTGACTACATGTTGCTATCGGTCGCCGTCGTCGTGATAGGCGGCACGCTGGTGTCAGGTGGCCGACCGAGCGTCACGGGAACCTGGAGCGCCGCATGTTTCCTCTTTTTGATCAACGCGCTTCTCAATGCAAGTGGAGCAGGCGCGGGACTTCGCGCTATCGTTTATGGCGCGTTGATTATTGGGGTAACAGCCATGGCGACTGGTCCCACAGACGCTCGTTCGTAGAGGGCAACACGAATAACCGGCCTGCGATCCACGCCATGTATAAGCCCGCGGATGCAGATGGCGAGCGGTGCCCGCTCGATTTGGTATTCGCGATCGCAGCGATTTTTACTTCGGGTCAATGGCGCGTCCTGGCATCGGGCTCGAACAGGTTCAGCGGTCCCGCCAACCGCATTCAAATTATGGGTTGTCCGGGGGCAAGTTACTCGGGGTGCGGGCACCCGCTGATCGCGGGAGTTCGTGACTGGAGCCTGCTGTCCCAGCAGAACCCGATACAAATCGACACGTCGCGGTCAACCGATAAGAACTATCGGAATTCCCAGCCACGCTCGTCAGCAACTCATTGCGACTCCTCTATTGGGTGTCTGCTCTAGGCGGTACTGCAGTCAAATCGATGAACTTTACGACCGTCTCTTGTGGCCGCCAGGCGCCGACTGAGCTGGGAACGCCGGGCATCGCCAAGAACGAATCGCGCGGCCTGAGCTTGAGGCCGCACGACCCGACGTCAACATTGATATCCGCTTACCATCTGAGCCGGGACTGGTCTGGCAGGGAAGTATGGCGAAGATGGAGCGCCCTTCCATTCTCCGCAACTCACATCACCGTGCTCGGCTCGCAAGAGATGCGGCAAGATTATCCCGCTGTAACTGCAATCGCGACTGCGCCTTCGTCAGCGCGGCGAGCGCAGCGAGTTCCTTTTCGTGCGACCCCAAACGCTGTAGCAATGTCGCGTACTCACGCCGCACGGCGATGACCTCGCCGAGAGCGACGAGAGCTTGCTCAACTTCGCGGAGTTGTTGCCGCAGGTCGTCTGCCATTTCAATCCTCCCGACGGATGAACCCATCCAGTTCGTGCCGGGCTCGCTCGAGCGACTCCAGTGCATCCTGGCTCTCGTTGCTGACGCGAATGCCTTGGATAATGCGGCGGGCCTCCCTGATACCCATTAGCACTGTTTTCAGCGCGTAGTGGATCGTCGCCGACTCTCCGGGCGTGGTGGGATCGTACGGGGCACGGTTGCGCTCGAGGCGTTCTCTCTCGTCCATAGCAGCCTCGTCAAAGTACTGTGTAAACGTACAGTATCGCGAGCTGTACGTAAAGGCTTAGACTTGCTATCCCGACTCGAATGCGGAGCGCGCTATGGTCACCAGGGCCGTCCGCCGGACACTTTCCGGCCTGACTTCAGCATTTGCACCCGCCCCAAAGGGCAAGCGAGGCGCTGCACATACTCTCCAATCGGCACAGCAACGTGCCGACGAAGCATGGAGGCGTACGACGCATGGACTGCACAGCACTCACGTCCGTAAAGATCCGAAGGCTTGATTGTCGGAACCCAGAAGCAAGACGAAAGCTTCCGTCCAGAATGGCGAACTGCCGTTCTTTATTCGAAGAGTGACCCGCTCGACGCCTGATCTTCGTCTCTTAACGGTTTCCGCGGCGGCAATGGGTACGCTTCCCCGCCATTTCTTCAGCTGGGAACAGGTTCAGGAACGACCGCGCCTCGTCCGTGCTGCGGCAAGCGAGCCAATCGTCGTAGGCGCCACGCGGCACAATGACAACCGACCGCTTCTCGTCTTCGGGTGTGTGGAACTGCTTCATCAGCGGGTGCTCGTCGGCATTCACCGTGAACATGGTGAAAGACACTGACGGCGGTCCCTCCGGCTCCTCCCAGGCTCGCCATAGTCCCGCGATCGCGGGCGGCTCGCCGGAGGCCATGCCGATCCTCCAGCGCACCGGCTTGCCCGTTTCGTAGTTCGGCTCGTAGAAACTTTCGCAGGGGATCAAGCATAGCTGTAGTCCTTTCCATGGGCCGCTAAAGTTGCGTCGCTCGACGAGCGTCTCGGCGCGGGCGTTCATCGTGTCGAATTTCTTTACGTGTTTCGGAATGCGCTTTTGCGGCACCAGGGCAAACGTCGCTAGATCCGTGCTGACCCCGTCCGCGCTGCGCCGGAAGATCGGCGCCCCATAGTCCTTGAAGATTTCCGGTTCGAAATCGAAGCCCGCGGCTGGAAACTCCGAGAACGCCTCGAATATCTTGATGTCGCCCACCTTGTAGCTCGTGCACATAGCCCCTCCGTCTGGCGAACCATGATAGCGCTACGCGCACGTGCGCAATGTCGGGTAACCGGCCATTCGAATGTCAAAGATGAATGGTCCTTCATCGGCCTGAGCTGCCATTGGGATGGACCGGGTTCTACGTCAGCAATGCGGCGGATTGCTGACGATGGCTGCATCGAGCAGTCGGACGGCAACTTCCCGCACCAGCGAACTCACACTTCCGACCCTGAGCTGCCGTTGGACCCCGGGCCATGTCGATGGCCGTTTTCGCGGTACGGATAGGGGTAGGAAACGGCGATCGCCGTCCCCTCCCTCCGAACCCGGTGTGCAGTTTTCCCGCGACGGGCTCTCCAGTCAGTTGTTTCCACATCGGGATTGGCGCGCCAATCGAAGGGTCTCGGACATCGTGAACAACCCAAGATTAGCGAAGAAGGCATTCGGCCATCGCGTGTGATCGCGAAGGCATCGACCCTGCCCCGGACGATGAAGCTGTCGGCGCAGGATCGCTCGAAGGCGGCGACGAACAAAGCCGTCGACGGACGAGAAGGTGTATCGGTGGGCGTGCTGGAAATAGCCGAACCAACCACGCAGGAGTGGATTGAGCGACGTAATGATGACCTCGATCGAGTCACCCCTGTTACGCTTGGTTAGGGCTCGGATTTTATCCCGTAACCCCATGAGGCTCTTCTTGCGCACCCAACGTTGACCCGCCTCGAACCGGTAACCCAGAAACTCGAACCCATGACCCTCCAACCTGCAATCCCCAACGTGGGTTTTGTCAGGGTGCAGTGTCAAGCCATTCGCATCCACCCAAGCCCGCATGCGAGTGAGCGCAGCATCCGCGTCCTCACGTGTACGGCATAACACCACGGCGTCATCCGCGTAGCGCACCATGACCAGCCCGGCCTGTCGCATTTCCACGTCAAGCTCGTGCAGGTACAGATTTGCCAACAAGGGGCTGACAACCGCCCCTTGAGGACTGCCGGAAGTCGGCGTCCAACGCGTCATGTCTTCCATGATGTCTTGCTTGAGAAAGTACTGGATGAGCTCCAGAACCCGGCCGTCCGAGATTCGCCCGGCCACTCTCGCAAGAAGAGGTGAGTGTGGAATCGAGTCGAAATAGCTTTGCAGGTCGGCATCGACCACCCAGCAGTAGCCCGCTTTTACATGCCGGTCTACTTCGCGCAGCGCATCCTTGCAGCCCAGGCCCGGGCGGAAGCCGTAGCTTCTCGGCTCGAACTCATGCTCAAAGATCGGCTCGATTACCAGCTTCAGGGCCGCCTGAACGACGCGATCCTTTACAGCGGGTATACCGAGCGGGCGACGTCCTTTACCTTTCGGTATGTAGACGCGCCGCACCGGCTGCGGGCGATAGCTACCATCCTGCAATGCTTGCGCCAGTTCAGCAAGGTAGCGGTCCCGCGCTTGCGCGAATCGCTTCACGCTCATGCGGTCCACTCCCGCCGCCCCGGCGTTCTTCTCGACCTGAGCCCACCCCAGCCCGAGCGTGTCCAGGCGAAACACCTTGTCAATCAGACTATGCCATTTACCTCCTTTAACTCCGTTTTGTAGAGCAGCCAACATAGCGTCCGTCCAGATTGAAGCTGACGCGAATTTCCGCTGCACGCAGCTTCCCAGCGCGTCTGCATCTCGTCTAGTCGTTTCCGACACTGGCGATGCTTCGATCTTCATCTCTGCTTCCTTCCGGTCTTTTGCTATCAACTTTCCTGCCCCGCTTCCCTAGTGCGCCTTTTGCTCTGACGCAGGTCTCCACGGCTCGACTCTTCCGTGTGCAGTACTATCGGGACTCTGACTCCTGCCAGCGTTCACCTCGCCGGCAGGTCTCCCCACTTGCTTCGTGCCACCTTCCCATCGTTCCGTCCTCAACCACGTGGTACGCCACCGCACCGCTTTGTCCGCCACGACAGCGTGCTGTGTTACTTCCAGGCTTCGCCACTTTAGTGCAGGCTCGCCGCCATACCCCGCCGAAACAGGTTCGTTAACCTACGGACCGACAGTTCGCTTCCGGTTACTCCCCACCCCGCCTCACGACGACGCAGTTACCTTCAGCTACGGAGCTGTGGCCAACTCCGGCAGGGACTTCCACCCTGCAAATGGCACGCCATCATGGGCGTACACTAAACCGCTCGCGCGGTAAGGGGCTGCGGCCCAACTCTGGCGGCGAATGGGACGCCGGTGGCGCCGGTGCTTATGTTGGTGGTTGAGGCAATCCGCCTCGTCCTCCAGCAGGAGCCCCATCATGACCTCCTCCGATCCGGGCATCAGCCCGCTGCGCCGCCGTATGCTTGAGGACTTGCGCATGCGCAAGTTCGCCCCCAAGACCCAGGCCACCTATCTGCGTGCCGTCCGTCAGTTCGCCCGATACCTCGAGCGTTCACCCGCTACCGCCACCGTCGAGAATCTCCGGGACTACCAGCTGCATCTTGTCGATCACGGCGTGTCGCCAGTGTCGCTGAACGCCGCGATCAGCGCTCTGAAGTTCTTCTTTGAAGTGACGCTCGGCCGGCCTGAACTGATGGCGCGGATGCAGCCCGTACGCGTGCCCCGCACGCTCCCGGTTGTGCTCAGCCCCGAGGAGGTGCGGCGGCTCATCGCGGCAGCCGGAAACCTCAAGCATCAGACCGCGCTGTCGGTCGCCTATGGCGCCGGGCTGCGTGCGAGCGAAGTGGTCGCGCTGAAGATCGGCGACATCGACAGCCAGCGCATGACGCTGCGCATCGAGCAGGGCAAGGGCCGCCGCGACCGCTACGCGATGCTCTCGCCGGTCCTGCTCGAACGTCTGCGCGTCTGGTGGCGCGTTGCCCGTGCCCAGGGCTGCATGCTCGATGGCGGGTGGCTCTTTCCGGGCCTCGATCCGATCGACCCGCTCAGCACGCGGCAACTGACCCGCGCCATCCATGCGGCCGCCGAGGCCGCAAACATCGACAAGCGCGTCTCCATGCATACGCTGAGGCATTCGTTTGCCACACACCTGCTGGAACAGAAGGAGGATATCCGCGTGATCCAGGTGCTCCTTGGACACAGGCAGATCGAGACCACCACGCTCTATTACCGGCAGAAAGTTGTTATGTAGAGTAGCCAAGGCAAACGCTTCGTGAGCAAAGCGTCAGCTTTGGGTTACTGCACATAAAGATTCCTGACGGGGCTCCTAGCGGCCATCGGGATCGCCATCATCCGCGACTTCCTGGGTCACGAGGATGTGAAGACGACTGAGATCTATGCTCGCGCAACTGAAGCGGAATGCACTCGAGAAAGTGGCGGACGATGCGCCGCTTCCGAAGATCCCGTCCTTGCAGCAGAACAAGTCCTTGCTCGATTGGCTACATTCGCTGTAGGGTCACGGAGGCCACGCACGCCGTTTGTTAGCTGCGGCCCTCCACATCCCGCTCAAACATTTATGTCGAGTACCTACGCCCGGAAGCCTTTGCTATCAGCGAGCTTGAATCGAGACTGCACATAACAATTTTCTGCCGGTAATAGAGCAAATGTGCTGCAGCACATTTACTCTATACCCAGGTTGCCACTGATCTCCTGCGCAAGGTGATCAGTCCACTGGACCGCCTGCCCGCCGGCTAGCCCGGCCGCACGCGGAGCCCTCC
>NZ_JBNDMQ010000070.1:0-21036 GCF_050436665.1 Paraburkholderia sp. EB58
ATATAGCGCACTTCGCCGTCGCGCAGATGCACGCGGATGCCGCAGCGGCACGCACACATGTAGCAGGTCGTGGTTTTGACTTCGAGTTTTTCGTTCTGCGTGCGCGCGTGGTGTTCCATGAGTGCTCCGTTAAGGCTCTTGCTCTGACGATTCCGTGCCCGACGATTGCGGCCTACACCGTCATCGTAAGATGGGAAGCATGCAAAAGAAGAATCCTATTTCGTATAGACCTACCATACATATGGATAGCCTCGTAGATTTGGAGGCTGGGGCACGCATCCATTTCATTGCACTACGTAATAACTAGTCTCGCCCGAAGTCGAACCGGTGAACGATCCAACAGTCTCGTCGTCCCGCCACGCAGTGTCTCGCGGCGCTTTTCTCGGCCTGGGCGTTATGGGGCATCCGATGACCCAGCAACCGGCAATTTCGCAAGCTCGCCGATGCACTATTTGCGCTAACCATAGGTGCATCGTCCGCTGCGGGCACGGCAACTCGCGTTTGCGCATTTGTGGCAATTCGTGCTGGCTTTGCGGTTGCCGCTGTGATCGGCGCGTTGACCACCCGCGCGATGGGAAGCACGGCCGCGTTACCGCCAGCCGTCTGTCTGCTAGAAATACCTGAGATGATCGATGGCGCTGCGCAATTCCCATCGTAGTCCCACTTTCGGAGACTCGGGGGTGGACAAAAAGCCAATTCTTCAGCAACACAAGGACATCATCGACATACAAACGTATGTGTCCTTCATCCGACACGCTCGAACGTCGAACCATGAGTTCTATAGCATTTTGGGGCTCAGCCGATTAATCTGACACATGAAGCCCGTCAACGAGGCGTTCACATCGCTACCGGTCAACCACAAAATTTGTCTGCACGACTACAAAATCTGGATGCAAATGGATCAAACATGCAAAAAACATGGTTTGCAAAATTTCGTTAAACTTATTAATTAGAGGTGAAGATATGAACTTTAAAATTAGGATAGTTAGCATAACAGCTACCGCCCTGCTATCTGCCGTTGTTTACGCGCAGACTCCAGCAACGAACTCGATGAGCCAAAACCAGGCTACCGATGCCGCGACCACAAACCAGGTCCCGCTAACAAAGAAAGCCGAGCGTGCAGCGAACCGAGCCTTCGCGAAGCGGATCCAGCAAACCATCTACAAAACCAAAGGACTGGATGGTGCTGACATAGTGGTCTTCGCGAAGGCCAATACGGGCCGGGTGACTCTCGCGGGTTCTATCCAGAGTGAAGATCAGAATCGAATTGCTACGGATGTCGCAGCGAAGGTTCAAGGCGTCACTTCGGTGACGAGCAAACTGACGCTGCAGGAAGAAGGCAGCTGAACGATGACCTTCATTCATACTTTTACCCTCTATCCGAGGCATCGTGACGGATCTATGGCATTTGCCCACGACTGAACTTGCTCACCTCATTCGTACTCGCGAAGTCTCTGCGCGAGATGGGACGGACGCTCCGCTCAAACGACTCGATGCCGGCAACCCGCAGATCAATGCGATCGTCGCGCACGTAGCTGACGGCATCTTTGCTTCGGGGCGGGCTCCGGTGATGTCTTCGACTGACGCGGGCTTCCCGGATTGCTGACGATCCTCGTGAGCGACCGGACGGATTTCCTGACCGGGTCTGCGGTCACGGTGAGCCATCCAACGATGGATGCAACGATTGTAGCGGGCGGTCGCCGACAATGGGTAGGCGCTGGAATGTTGCCCAGATCAGGATTTTATGTCAACCATGGCCCGCGTCCGAACGGAGTAATGGCGCGGACAACCCGATAGAGACATTCGAGGTTCGGAGCCACGACTGTCCGCTCAACGCTGTAATGGCGATATTCGGAAATCCGCCTGGAGAAGTTTATTGGCATGTACTTCACCAACAAGAAAGCTTTTCACGCCCAGGAAGCCATGTTTTCGGTCGCGCGTGCCACGTCATAATATTCGGCGACCGTCCGTGAAACCCATCCAAAGTTGGCGAATGCAGGACGAGAAGGCGCAAACGCGCCGCGCTCATCCCGTTATCTGAACTGAGTGCTACATCATGTCACTGGCTGTGATAGTCACTCACGCCAACCAGCCGGTATCCCACACCACTCTCTGTGACGATGTGCTCGGGCTGCGCGGGATCGCATTCGAGCTTCTGCCGCAAGTGCGCCATATAGATGCGCAGATAGTGGTGGTAGTTGTCGGCACGTGACGGCCCCCACACTTCCTGAAAGAGTTGGTGATGGGTGAGCACCTTCCCGGCATGCCTTGCGAGCACGGACAGTAACCGGTACTCAATGGGGCTTAGATGCACGACTTCGTCGCCGCGCAGCACCCTCCGCGCACCAAGGTCGAGCAGGACAGTCCCGAAGCGAACTTGTGTCAATCCAGTTGCGCCACCAATTTGCCGGCGCAACTGGGCCCGAATCCGCGCCGACAGTTCGGGCAGGCCGAACGGTTTGGTCAGATAGTCATCGGCGCCGGCGTCGAGCGCTTTCACCTTGTCCTCTTCGCGGCTACGAGCCGACAGAACAATGACGGGGACGGTGGACCATGCGCGCAGTTCGCGGATCACCTCGGTACCTTCCATATCGGGCAAGCTGAGATCCGCGATCACCAGATCGGGCCGGCGCGTCGCCGCCTGGGCGAGCCCCTGCCGACCGGTGTTCGTCTCGCAGACCGTCATGCCCTCCGCTTCCAGCGCCGCGCGGACAAAACGGCGAATGTATTTATCGTCGTCAATCAAGACAACGGTCACAGTCGGCTCGCTCATGATTTTGTCACGGTGACGGTGCCGGTGGCCCGGATCGCCCTGCGAAGGACGTATGTACGCCAGCGACGGGGCATGGAGACAATCCAGGCAGTGCTTCCGGTGCGCGCCCTCAAATGACGGCTCCGCTCAATGTGCGCTGCGCTCGTGCACGAGGTACTGGCGGCGCCGCGAGCCGGGACCCGACATCATATAAAGAATGTTTTTCATCATGATTTTTCGCCCCTGATCAGACCCATTAAAACGCCGTGAGGATCATGTCGATCAGCTTGATGAACGGGAACGGCAGCACAATGCCGCCCAGCCCGTAGACCAGCAGGTTGCGTCGCAGCAGCGACGCCGCGCCGAGCGGCCGGTATTTCACACCCTTCAACGCCATCGGAATCAGCGCCACGATAATCAGCGCATTAAAGATCACCGCCGACAGGATCGCCGACGAAGGCGAGCTGAGATGCATGACGTCGAGCACGCGCAACTGCGGATAGGTCGTCGCAAACGCAGCCGGGACGATGGCGAAGTACTTGGCGACGTCGTTGGCAATCGAGAACGTGGTGAGCGAGCCACGCGTCATCAGCATCTGCTTGCCGATCTCGACAATCTCGATCAGTTTGGTCGGATTCGAATCGAGGTCGACCATATTACCGGCTTCCTTCGCCGCCTGCGTGCCGGTGTTCATCGCCACTGCGACGTCGGCCTGCGCCAGCGCAGGCGCGTCGTTGGTACCGTCACCCGTCATCGCCACCAGACGGCCTTCGGCCTGGTGCGCGCGAATCGTCGTCAGCTTGGCCTCCGGCGTGACTTCCGCGAGGAAGTCATCCACCCCTGCTTCTGCGGCAATCGCAGCTGCGGTCAGGCGGTTGTCGCCCGTCAACATGATGGTCGTGATCCCCATCTTACGCAGCTCGGCGAAACGCTCCTTGATGCCGCCCTTGACGACGTCCTTTAGTTCGACCACACCAAGCACGTGCGTCGTCTCGCCGAGTGTTTCCGCGACGACAAGCGGCGTGCTGCCGCGCCGCGCCACCTCGCTTACGGCGCTGCCCACCTCGGCCGGATAGCGGCCGCTGCGTTGTTCGACGTAGTGCCGCAGCGCGTCGGCCGCGCCTTTGCGGATCTCGCGGTCCGGCATATCGACCCCGCTCATGCGTGATTGCGCGCTGAACGACAGGAACGTTGCGTGCAAGGCGTGCATGTCGCGCTGCCGGATGTTGAAGCGCTGCTTAGCGAGCACGACGATGCTGCGGCCTTCCGGCGTTTCGTCGGCTAGCGACGACAGCTGCGCCGCATCGGCCAGCGCTTCTTCCGTCACACCCGGCGCAGGAATGAAGGTCGACGCCTGCCGGTTGCCGAGCGTGATCGTGCCGGTCTTGTCGAGCAGCAGCACGTCGACGTCGCCGGCCGCTTCCACCGCGCGGCCGGACGTGGCGATCACATTCGCCTGCATCATGCGGCTCATGCCGGCCACGCCAATCGCCGACAGCAGGCCGCCGATGGTGGTCGGAATCAGACACACGAGCAGTGCGACGAGCACGGTGATCGTCACGACATGGCCGGCCTTGGTCACTTCGACGGCGAACATCGAGAACGGCAGCAACGTCGCGGTAGCCAGCAGCAGCACCAGCGAGAGAGCAACCAGCAGAATCGTCAGTGCGATTTCGTTCGGTGTCTTTTGACGCTTCGCGCCTTCGACCATCGCAATCATACGGTCGAGAAACGCCTCGCCGGGGTTCGCCGTGACACGCACGACGATCCAGTCGGACAGCACGCGTGTGCCGCCCATCACCGACGAGAAGTCGCCGCCCGATTCGCGGATCACCGGTGCGGATTCTCCCGTGATAGCTGATTCGTCCACCGACGCCACACCTTCGATCACTTCCCCGTCAGCCGGAATCACGTCGCCGGTTTCGACCAGCACCACGTCGCCCTTCCGCAGATCGGTGGCCGTCATGATGCGCACCGGCGCTTTAGGATGCGGCTCCTGCAGCTTCTTCGCCACCACGTTGTGCTTGGCACTACGCAGCGACTCCGCTTGGGCCTTCGAGCGTCCTTCGGCGAGCGCTTCCGCGAAGTTGGCGAACAGCACGGTAAACCACAGCCACAGCGCAATGGCGAGGATAAAGCCCGTCGCCGCCTCGGCCTGGCCGTTGAGCGCCGCGATCCACAGGATCGTCGTCAGGATGCTGCCGACGTACACACAGAACATCACCGGGTTGCGTATCTGCGTACGCGGCGTCAGCTTGCGAAACGAATCGACGAGCGCCGGCGTGATAATCGCCGGATCGAACATCGAACCCGCCGCGCTACGCGCCTGCCCGAGATTACCGGGCTGATGAATCGGCGGCGGGGTTTGCGGCTGCGTTTGCATGGTCATGCCGGCGCCCCGAAGCGTCTGCGCAACTCCAGATTGACCGCCAGCACGTTCACCAGCGGCTCGCCCACCAGACCGCCGAACGGTGCATGAGCCTGTTGTTCGAGGATCGCGCTGATATCGGCGCGCACCTCTGCCGGGTCGCGCTTCGTGTCCTTCGCCCACGCCGGCGCCACACGATCCAGTTGATAGGTCGCGTTAGCGAGTGTGATGTCCGGGTCGAGGCCCGAGCCCGAGGTCGTGACAAAATCGCCCGGTACATTCTGCAAGGCCACGTCCGGATGGTCCTGGCGCCACATGTCGAAGAACATCGACTGGATATCCGAGCCGGTATTCACCGGTTGTATTGACGTCACGCTCTTGCCGTCACTGCCGGTCTGGGTGACGCTCGATGGGAACTGGCCCGGATGCTCATTTGAGAACGTCTCGAAGAACGGCACGGCGAGATCCGCCACCTTGGGCTGCGGTGTGCCGGGGTTCGCGGCAATCCATTGCTTCACGACCGCAGCGTGTTGTTTGGTCCAGTCATCGACATACTTGCCATGCGTGGGATCCGCATTGACCCATGCCTGGGCAAGCCCGTTGTGCGCATCGGCCCACTGCGCGACGATATGCGGCTGGCCGCCCGCGTGATCGGCCTGGAACCAGGCTTCCACGTCCGGTGCCACCAGCTGACCAGTTTTCGGACCACTCGCGTATTGCGCAATCGGTCCCAGCACCCGCGCCACGCGGTCACGCAACGCGTAGTTACTGGCGCTCAGCGTGGACGAACCCGAGGCCGAGCCGTCATAGGACACCGCCGACGGACGCGACTGGAAATACTCGTCCTTGGTAAACGGCTGCGCGATCAGCAACGAGCCGACCGGCTTGCCGTCCGGCCCATTGACGATACTGCCGTTCGCCTGGAACGGAAACGCGGTCTGACCGATCAGCCACAGCACCGCAGGATAGACGCCGCATACGAGCACGGTGACGAGCCCGAGCAGCCAGATACTTTTAGACAGATGGCGCAACATGGTTTACTCCTTCTCGCGCGACTGTTAAGAGACCATATGCAGACCGACCATGAACAGGTCGATCAGCTTGATCCCCGCGAACGGTACGATCACCCCGCCCAGCCCCCACACAAGCAGATTGCGCCGCAACAGCGCGTCGGCACCCAACGCACGGTATTTAACACCCTTCAGTGCAATCGGAATCAGCAACGGAATGATGATCGCGTTGAAGATCACCGCCGAGAGGATCGCCGAAGTCGGCGAATGCAGATGCATCACGTCCATTGCGGCGAGCCACGGCAGCGTGCCAGCGAAGAGCGCGGGTACGATCGCGAAGTACTTCGCCACGTCGTTGGCAATTGAGAACGTCGTGAGTGCGCCGCGTGTCATCAGCAACTGCTTGCCGATTTCGATCACCTCGATCAGCTTGGTCGGATCGCTGTCGAGATCGACCATGTTGCCCGCTTCCTTGGCCGCCTGCGTGCCGGAGTTCATCGCGAGGCCCACGTCCGCCTGCGCCAGCGCCGGCGCATCGTTGGTCCCGTCGCCCATCATCGCCACCAGCTTGCCTTCGGCCTGCTCCTTGCGCAGATACGCGAGTTTCGCTTCCGGCGTCGCCTCGGCGATGAAGTGGTCGACGCCCGCGAGGCGTGCCAGGGTCGCGGCAGTCAACGCGTTGTCGCCGGTGATCATCACCGTATACAGTCCCATCTTGCGCAAATGCCCGATGCGTTCGCGAATCCCGGGCTTGAGGATGTCTTCGAGGACCACGACACCCACGATCTCATTGCCGCTGGCGACGACGAGTGGGGTGGCACCCTGTTCGCCCGTCTGCTTAAGGATCGCCTCCAGGCCGTACGGCACCTCGCCACCGTGCTGCTGCGCATAGGCGATCACCGCATCGGGGGCACCCTTGCGGATCGAGTGCCCGTCGGGCATATCGATGCCGCTCATGCGGCTTTGCGCGGTAAACGGAATCACTTTCGCATCGTGCGGCACGTTGTGGCCGGCGGCGTACTGCGCGAGCGGCTGGACCACCGAGACGATACTCTTGCCCTCGGGCGTCTGATCGCCGAACGAGGCGAGCGCAGCGAGCCGCTTGAGCTGGCTTTCATCGTATTTGCCCACCGGCAGGAAGCTGGTTGCGCGGCGATTGCCGATGGTGATGGTGCCGGTCTTGTCGAGCACGACCGTGTCGATATCGCCCGCCACCTCGACAGCCTTGCCGCTCTTCGCGATGATGTTGGCGCGCAGGGCACGGTCCATGCCAGCAATGCCGATTGCCGCGAGCAGCGCGCCGATCGTCGTCGGGATCAGGCAGACCAGCAACGCCACCAGCGTCGGCACGTCGGTGCCGAGGCTGTGCAGCGGCTCGGACAGGCCAAGGTAACCGGTCATGTACTGCTCGGCGTTGAACGCCATCGACCAGAGCGGGACCACGACGATCAGGAAAATCAGCGTGAAGGCCGACAGCACCAGCGTCAGCGCGATTTCGTTCGGCGTGCGCTGCCGCACCGCGCCTTCGACCAGCGCGATCATGCGGTCGAGAAAGGTCTCGCCCGCTTCCGCCGAGACACGCACCGTGATCTCGTCAGACAGCACTGTGGTGCCGCCCGTCACGCCCGAACGGTCGCCGCCCGCATCGCGGATCACCGGCGCGGACTCGCCCGTAATGGCGGATTCGTCAACCGAAGCGGTGCCGTCGATGATCTCGCCATCGCTCGGAATCACCTCGGTCGCCCTTACGATCACGAGATCCCCCCGTTTCAGCTTGATCGATGGGACGGTTTCGCGCGCCCCATCGGGACGCAGACGATACGCGACGGTGTCGCGCCGCGCGCGCTTCAATGCATCGGCCTGCGCCTTGCCACGCTCTTCGGCAATCGCGGTGGCGAAGTTGGCAAACACGACCGTCAGGAACAGCCACACGTCGAGTGCGATGAAGTACGTGAGGGGTGCCTGGCTATGCGCCGCGCCGAGTGCCATCTGGATGATGAACACCAACGTCAGCACCGCGCCGATCTCGACCACGAACATCACCGGATTTTTCCACTGGATGTCCGGGCGCAACGAGATCAATGACTGCCGCAGCGCCGCGCGCACAAGTGGCGACGAGAACAGCCCCCCGGTCTGCGATTTGTGCGGCGGACGGGGGCCCGCTGTCATCCCGGGTGCCGGTCCGTTCGCCACTTTTACTGTTTCCATGATGGATGCTCCTCGATCCAGTGACTGGAGGAATGCCTTAGCGTTAGCGTTCTTTCAACAGGTGGACAGTGTCATCCACCGAATGGAATAGGCCCAAGATGCTCCGCAACCGGACCGAGCGCGGCAACGGGCAGGAAGAGCAGTGCGCCCACGATCAGGATCGTGCCGAGCAGCAGGAAGCCGAATGTCACCGTGTTATCGCGCATCGTGCCGAGGGTGGCCGGTGCCATCTTCTTGCGACCGAGATAAGCCGCCATGGCGATCGGCGCAATGATCGGCAAGTAGCGCGAGAACAGCATCACGAGTCCGGTTGCGGTATCCCATTGCACGGCTGTGGGCGCCGGGCTCGGGTTGCTGTTGAACCCATAGGTCGTGGCGAGACCGTCGAATGCCGAGCCGTTATTTGCGGAGGCCGACGAGAACTGATAGGTGATCTCGCTGAAGCCGTGCGCGCCCGGATTGGCTTCGGCTTTGGTGCCCCAGTCGGTTGCAGAAAACAAACCGGTCGGGCCGAGTATCAGGATCGGATGCACCAGCAGCGCGATCATCGCCAGCTTCATTTCCCGCGCACCGACCTTGCGGCCCAGATACTCCGGTGTGCGCCCGACCATCTGCCCCGCGAGGAACACGCCGACGATCAGGAACAGCAGCAGGTTGATCATGCCGACGCCCTTGCCCCCGAACACGCAGTTGAGCCACATGCCGATCATCGGCGACAGGCCCGCCAACGGGTTGAGGCTATCGTGCTCGGCATTCACCGCACCGCATGTCACGTCCGTCGTAATTGCCGCGAACGTAGCGGCCGCCGATTTACCGAAGCGCAGCTCCTTGCCTTCCAGATTGCCCAGATGCTGCTCAACCGGCAACGCGGCCAGCGCAGGAACCGTCAGCGAATGATTCGTGCCAGCCAGTTGATAGGTGCGCGACGCCGGGTGTGCGGTAAACGCAGGATTCGGCCTTAGCGTATCGAAGCAGACCGCCCACCCGATCAGCCCGATCATCATCGACAGCATTACGCTATAGATCACCACCGAGTGCCTCAGACGCCCTAGCATGCGGCCGTACATCAGTACGAGCGAAAACGGGAAAATCATCATCGCAAGGGTTGTGACGAAGTTCGAGCCGGCGCTCGGGTTTTCGTACGGATGGGCTGAGTTCATGCCATAGAATCCGCCGCCGTTGGTGCCGAGCATCTTGATTGGAATCACGGCCGCAACCGGACCCACGATCAGCGTCTGCTGTTTTGGCTGGCCGTTATCGGCCGTGCCCATCGCAGCAGGCTCGAGCGTCGTCACCTGATAGTCGCTCTGATAGGTCATCGGCATGCCCTGCTGGATGAAGATCACGCCGACGATCAGTGCAATCGGCACGAACATGTAGACCACGACACGCCACATATCCACAAAGAAATTGCCGATGAGCTGCTCGCCGCGCAGCGCACGAATGATCGCCGTCAAGGCGCACAGGCCGACGGCAGCCGACAGAAACATGTTCGGCAGAATAAAAAAGATCTGACTGAAATTAGAAAAATGCTGGTCACCCGAATAGTGCTGCAGGTTTGTGTTGGTCATGAAAGAAACGACTGTGTTGAAGATCGTCGATGGCGCCAGCATCCCACGTCCGAGTGGATTGAGCGGCATCAGCGGTTGCAGCGACAGCACGACGAAGCCGAACACGAACAGCGCCACGTTGAACACAAGCAGCGCGACGGTGTACTGCTTCCAGTCTTGCGGACCGCTATTGAGTCTGGCTTCGAACCAGCGCAGCACGCCAGGTGCACGGTATCGCCCATCCAGAATCCACGCCATGTAGCGGCTTAGCGGAATCGACACGACGATCGCCGTGACCAGTATCAGAAGCGGCAGGGTCCACATGGGCTTCCCCTTCTACGCGAGATAGACAACAGAATGCGTCGGACTTCGCTCAGAACCACTCGGGTCGAACGAGCGCGACGAACAGATAAACAAAAGTCAATGCGGAAATCGCGACAGCCAGCCAGGCCATGATGGTCTCCTCAAATCTTGTCGCACGCATCGATAAACGCGACGCACAACGCCATACACCCCAGTCCAAGCACGAATAAGCCCGGTAGCCAGATCATTAAGTTCATGACGAACCTCATTTTCAGGGACGACAACCTCCGCACCGGCGCGTCTGCGACGGTGTCGCAACCTGTCTTGTCAGGTTTTCTAAAGGTATAGGGCGAGCCGAATAAAAATGTCGTAAATCCGGATTGATGGAAAACCATTACGGCTGAAAGGCCGGCCGGTGAGACTTCCAAACGACCCATTTGGGATTGTTAACGAGACGACGAAGCAACGTTTACGTATTCCGCTGTCGCACTGAAGGCGAAGTGCTTCGATCAGTAAATTCAATCATCGGCATCCGGAATTGATGCACAATTTGCAGAACGTTGCCTGTGTGGCGTTGAGGCAGGACATCGGTTGACGATGGACCCGAATGATGTAAGGCCGGATCAGATTCCGGCCAGTATTTCTACACATACGACAAATCCATGAACAACGTGCGTGCTCTGCAGACCTCGCAGCCCTCAAGTGCGGCTGGCGGAACGCTAGCGCTGTCGCTAGCTGCGCTCGGCATCGTATTTGGCGATCTGGGAACCAGTCCCCTGTATGCCTTGCAAGCATCTTTCGGCGGCACGCTCGGGGTGGCGGCAACGCACGCCAATGTGATCGGCATCGTCTCGCTGTTCCTGTGGTCGCTGATCTTGATGGTCAGCATCAAGTATGTGCTGGTGCTGATGCAGGCCGACAACCACGGCGAAGGCGGATTGTTAGCATTGTTGGCACTACTGGTGGGGGAGCGCACGGGGCGTGTGACGCGGCATGGCGCCCTGCGCTGGGTGTTCATGGCAATGTTCGGTACCGCCATGCTATACGGCGATGGCGTCATCACGCCCGCGATCTCGGTACTGAGCGCGATTGAGGGTATCGAGGTAGCAACGCCCGCGTTCGCGCATTACACAGTGCCGATCACGGTATTGATCCTGGTCGTGCTGTTCGCGGTCCAGCCGTTAGGTTCCGGCCGGGTCGGCGTGGCATTCGGTCCAATTCTGGCTATCTGGTTCGTTACCATCTTCATTCTCGGAATGGTATCGCTCGTGCAAACACCGGGCATCCTGGCCGCCTTCAACCCCATCAACGGAATAACATTCTTCGCTCGTAACGGCTTCAAGGGTTTTGTCGCGCTGGGCGCCGTGGTGCTGTGTCTCACTGGCGGCGAGGCGCTATACGCCGATATGGGCCACTTTGGCGCGCGGCCGATTCGCCTCGCGTGGTATGGCCTGGCATTGCCAGCGCTGACCGTCTGCTACCTCGGACAAGGCGCATTGCTGCTGCGCAATCCCGGTGCTGCGGATCGTCCTTTCTATACGACCGTGCCTGCATGGGGCCTGTATCCGATGGTTATGCTGGCAACGCTTGCAACCATCGTGGCGTCGCAGGCGCTGATCTCGGCCGTATTTTCCTTGACGCGGCAGGCTGCGCAGCTTGGACTGTCACCCCGTGTGACGGTCAGGCACACATCGTCCAGCACAGCTGGACAGATCTATCTGCCGGGCCTGAACTGGGTGCTGATGGTCGGTACCATTGCCGTAGTGCTGGGGTTCCGTACCTCGGATAGCTTGGCGGCAGCTTTCGGCATCGCCGTGTCAACGACCATGGCGATCACCACCATGCTGTTTGCCGCGTATGCGCGTGTGCGTCTGCTCTGGCCGGTATGGCGCATCGTGCTGGTCGCCGGGGTGTTCATGATGGTAGATCTGGCGTTTGTCGCGGCGAATGCCATGAAGTTTGCCGACGGTGGGTGGCTTCCGCTCAGCATCGGCGCAATCACGTTCGTGATATCAACCTCCTGGCTGCTTGGGCTGCGGGCCCTGCAACGGGCCCGTAAGGACTCGGGCCTGCCGCTGGACAGCTTTATCTCGAGCATCGCTGCCGCGCCACCATATCGCGTGAGCGGCACGGGTGTGTTTCTGATGGCGGCAGGCAAGTCCGTTCCCATCACCATGCTGCATCACCTCAAGCACAATCAGGTACTCCACGAGCAGATCGTGCTTTTGACGTTGCTCACCGAGGAAATCCCACGCGTGTCACCCGCCGAACGCTTCACGGTGGAGCGCCTGGAGCAGGGCTTCGTACGCATCGAAGGTCGTTATGGGTACCTGGAAATGCTGAACGTGCCGCAGCTGCTTGAGCAGGCATTGCAATGCGCGGGTTGTCCTGCCTATGACGCGATGATGACTACGTTTTACCTGGGGCGTGAGTCGCTCTCGGTACAGACGAAGCAGCGCCCGGTTCGGCACATGCTGTTGAGTCTGTTTAGCCGACTGCGCAAGAACGAGCTCGATGCTACCGCACACCTGGGCCTGCCACCCAACCGCGTCGTCGAGATGGGCGCGCGACTCAATTTGATCTAAAGACGCAGTGACATCTGCAAGGTCGTACGGATGCCGGGAGCCCGTGTATAACGGCGGCCGATTGTTTCCAGTGCTGGCTGCCGTATCACCAAAGTCTGCTGACCACCCCTGAACAGCCGCTCGAATGGCCATGTGGCGGCGTTCGGGAATGGCGGGAATTGGCCGCGTCGAGGCAATGCCACGTTCGATCTGCTCGCCGAAGACCGGTCATTCAAAGGGAGCGGATGAGGCCTCGGATATCGGAATTGGATCGCGACCTCAACCGACCGCTTGTGGCCGAAGCCCGTCCGATGCAATCGGCATACGTCGCCTGAAACTTGCGGGCCGGTGATCGACAGCACGCGACCCCTAGCGGCCATTCGGGTAGACCGGGGCAATGGCGGCTTGGGGTCGAAGAGCGGCCACAAGTCGTCGTCTATGTGTAATGTGCGAGAATCGTGTGTCGTTATTGATCATCGAGTGATCTTTTCGCCCCCCAATACGAATGCCCGTCGCAACGCCTATCCCTGCGCCTCGTGTGTCTCCAGCCGATCTGGACGAGCTGATCAGCTCACTCGAGATCCGGGTACTTGGATTGTCCGAATGCCTCGTCAGTCAGGGCTTCGTGCTGGAACTGGACGGCAACGAAGCACCTGGCATCCACTACATCCTGTCCGGCGAAGGCCAGCTGCACATCGCCGGCGCGGAACCGGTGCAGCTAAGGCCGCACACGCTGCTGATCGTGCCGCCCCGCCACCCGCTGAAGCTCGAAGTGCCCGCCAGCAAGGCCGGCATCGCGTCGATCCTGGTTCCCGGGCGCGAACACAAGCAGGTTGTCGATTCGATCAGCCGGTTTCGCGCTGGCACCTCCGAGCCAATGACCGTGATGATCTGCGGTTATTTCAATGCGGGGTTCGGCGCATCGATTAATCTTTTCGAAACCCTGTCGACCCCAATCGTCGAGCACTTCGACGCGTCCGACCGACTCGACTTCTATCTACGCACCGCGTTCGATGAGCTCGTCGCCCAGGAGGCCGGCGCAGGCGCCATGTCGGGCGCATTGCTGAAACAGGTGATCGTCGCACTCGTGCGCCGCTCGCTAAAAACGAGCACCCTTTGGCTCGAACGCTTCGCGCTGCTCGGCGACCCCCAGATCGCACGGGTCTTCGCGGATATGGTCGCGCGCCCCGGCTCGCGACACAGCATCGCGAGCCTCGCCGACGCCGCATTCCTGAGCCGGTCCGCCTTCATGGCCCGCTTTTCAGCGGCCCTCGGCAAGTCGCCAATGCAGGCGCTGCGCGACATTCGCATGCGGCAGGCGGCCGCTCAGTTGCGCATCGCTGATCTCTCGCTCGATCAGGTCGCGCGTAACGTCGGTTACGCAAGCCGTGGGACCTTTGTGCGGGCGTTTCGCGAAGTGTTCGGCACCGGCCCGCTCGAGTATCGATCGAGCGCCGAACACGCCTGAAAAGCCGGACGATTTGCACGCTTTGACGGACTTCGTGCGGCGTCCTCCCGTCCATACTGGATAACATCAAACCACGGGCAGGAGGTTCGTAATGGCTCTCGAATACATGACCAGCGATTCGCCGGTCGGCAAGCTCAAACTCGTTGCGCGCGACACCAAGCTGATCGCCATCCTGTGGGAGAACGAGCGCAGGAATCGCGTGAAGCTGGGCGAGATGCAACCGGCCGACGACAATCCGGTGCTGCTCGACGCTGAGCGGCAACTGCGCGAATTCTTCGCCGGTGAGCCCACGCAGTTCGATCTCGATATCGCGATGGAAGGCACGCCGTTCCAGAAGCGCGTGTGGAACGCGCTACTCGAAATTCCGTTCGGTGAGCGACGCACCTACCGCGACATCGCGACGCGAATCGGCAACCGTGAGGCAGTGCGGGCCGTAGGCGCGGCAATCGGGCGCAATCCGCTTTCGATGGTTACGCCATGCCATCGCGTGGGCGGCTCGTCGGGCAGCTTGACCGGCTTCGCAGGCGGACTCCCGACCAAAGCCCTGCTGCTCGATACGGAAGATCGGGCAGCACGCGGAATTGCCTGAACGCGACAGGCAACGCCCCCCTCTATCGGCACCAGGTGTCGGCGCGCAAGCGCCGATCCCTGGTGCCGATTTCTTTTTCTGGATCTCACCACGCCTTTCGCGGATCGACACAAGCGGACTTTCGACGCGGTTTGCCGGACTTTCTGCACTACGTCTGCATCTAGACTTTCCATCAATGCAAACGCAGCCGTACTCGATGCAGACCGCTTCCCTTTTTCGATCAGGAGAATCATCATGACCCGCATTGCACTTCCTACCGACGATCAGCTTCCCGCCGCATCACAACCCGTTGTCGACGCTGTGACAAAGCAACTGACGATGACACCCAACCTGTTCCGCATCATGGCGCTAAGCCCGAACGCGCTGAATGGATGGGCCGGCCTGCAGGGCGCGCTCGCGAAGACGCTTGACGCGAAAGTGCGCGATGGCATCGCGCTTGCCGTTTCGCAGGTGAACGGTTGCCAGTACTGTCTGTCAGCGCACTCGTATGTGGCAAGCACCCTGGCGAATATCGACGACGACGAAATCCAGCTTAATCGCAGGGGTCAATCCGGCACACCGAAAACCGCGGCAGCCGTGGCGTTTGCGAAGAAGCTGATGGAAACGCACGGCAAGGTCAGCGAAGACGATCTGCGCACCGTACGAGCCGCGGGCTTCATCAATGCCAATATCGTCGAAATCATCGCACTCAGCGCGCAATTCCTGTTGACGAACTTCGTCAACAACGCGTTCGATACGGAGGTCGATTTCCCGGTCGTCGAAGTTGCGATCGGCTGAACCGAAAGTGTCCGGGAGCCCGCAACGGCTCCCAACTGCTATCAGGAGCCCGTCATGTCACGCACCATTACTGAAAAACGCGTCGCCTTTCGCGCACTGCATGCATCTGGCTGCTTCATGCTGCCAAATCCTTGGGACACGGGCAGCGCCCGCTACCTCGCGAGCCTTGGTTTCCAGGCGATTGCGACCACCAGTTCCGGTTTCGCGTGGTCGACCGGTCGCGCAGACAATCACGTGACGCGCGAGATCATTCTTGCGCATCTGCGCGACATGGTTGCGGCAACCGATCTGCCAGTGAACGCCGACTTTGAAAACGGCTTCGGAGATAATCCGGCCGACGTCGCCCAAAGCGTAAAGCTGGCGATTGAAACAGGAGTCACCGGCCTTTCCATCGAAGACTCCACCGGAAATGCCGAAAGCCCGCTGTTCCCGCTAGAGGTAGCCGTCGAACGGCTGGAAGCGGCACGGCAGGCAATCGACGAGAGCGGCGGTGATACGCTGCTGATTGGTCGCGCGGAAAATTTCTTTGTTGGGGTGCCCGACATGAACGATACGTTGACACGGCTCAAGGCATACGCGGCAGCCGGCGCGGATTGTCTGTACGCCCCCGGTATCCAGACACGCGAACAGATCAAAGCCGTCGTTGCCGCCGTGGCGCCCAGGCCAGTGAACGTGTTGATCGGCTCGCAGTCCACGCTTACGCTGCAGGACCTGGCCGCGCTCGGCGTGCGGCGCGTCAGCGTCGGCGGGGCGCTCGCGCGGGCTGCATGGGGTGGCTTCATGCGGGCAGCGCAATCGCTCGCCAACGGACGCTTCGATGGGTTCGCCGACGCTGCCTCAGGCGCGCAGTTGAATGCGCAATTTCTCGACGGCGCTTAAAGGTCGTGGTCCGCTCGAACTCTGTCTATTTTCAAGGAGAACATCATGGCCCGTGAAATCATTCGTGTAGAACCACTGTCGAGCTGGCTGGAGCGCTGGAAGGCGCCGACGTCCGCCGTTACGCGTCACGGCGACACGATCTACGTTTCAGGTTTCCCGCCTTTCGATCCGCAGACCGGCGAAGTACTGGAAGCACCGATAGAGCAGCAGACCGAGCGCGTGCTGGAACAACTGAAACTGTGCGTAGAGACGGCGGGGTCGTCGCTCGATCAGGTGCTGAAGTGCAACGTCTACTGCACGTCGGTAACGATGTTCCCGGTCGTCAACGAGATCTATGCGAGATTCTTCGGTACGCAGCCACCGGCACGGATTTTCGTCAACGTGCCGGCGTGGCCTGGACATTTCGACATTGAAATTGATTGCGTCGCAGCGGTATGAGCGACGGTAAAGGGCCGGACGAGTGGACCGCGCTGCTCGATCGCCGGCGTCAACCGAGCCGCTCCGGGCCGCAGGCAAACTGGGGCGGTGCATTTCCAGTTTGCGCCCTGGCTCGTCAGCAATCCGGACGGCCGCGCGCACGTCGATCACTGCGCTGACCAGATGGAAGGCTTCACTGTCGCTGCGGAATTCCGACACCGCTCATGGTTTAGCGAAGCGGCGGCCGCTGGAACGCTTCAGATCGAGCGCTCGCGCCATCTCGTCAACGTCATCGTCGACGAACCTCAGGGTTCCGGGAACATCGTGCCCGCTGTATGGGAGGTGACGAACGACGGCCTCGCTATCGTGCGTCTGCACGGCCGGAATCATGAGACGTGGAACGTCAAGGATGCCAAGGCCGCGAGTGATCGCTTCAACTATGACTATAGCGACGAGGAGCTTGCGGAGTTGGCGGAGAAGATTCGAATTATTGCGAGTCAAGTTTCGCGCACGCACGTGATTTTCAACAACAATTACCTATACGCGGTAATGTTACCCAGCGTCAGGTGCCTAGCTTTGGACGCTCAACTCCGACGAGGGCCTGCTTCAGGCGGCCTTGCGCCGTACGTGGGTCGTTCTTCGACCCGATTCCGCCCTCCGACGGGAAATGATGAGTATCTCAATGCCGCCGACCAACGGACACTCGCATCATCGATGTGAATGTCGTGTGGCGTCTTGCGGCCGTCACGATAACTGGCTTCTGCTCAGGACAAGCTACGAGATCGGTTCAAAGTCTGGCTCGGCAGCTCCCCAAACGCCTTGCGATATTGTTCCGAAAACCGGGAAAGATGGAGAAAGCCCCACCTAGAAGCGACTTCGGACACGGAACATGTCGGGCCCGGTATGAGCAGATCGCGTAATGCCCCATTGAGCCGGACATTCAAGAACCACCTTCCTGGCGTCATGCCGACGCTTCGCCGGAAAATCAGTTCGAGCGAACGCAGGCTGTATCCACTGCGCTGTGCGATATCGACGAGGGCGATTCCAGCGTCTTCACCTGACGTCACGAACCGCTCACAGGCCAGTATCAGATGATGATGCCGCTCAGCGGTAGGCGACTTGTCCGACTTGCGCGTGATGTTCGCATCGGACAACGCATCCACATAGCCGGCCAACAGTGATCGCGACAGCTCGTTTGCGAGATCCGGTGAGATGCCGCCGGCCGCATCCATCGTCCTTGCCAGGGCCAGTGCATCATCGGCAACGCGAGTCAGGAATAAGCGCCCACCCGGTTGAAGCCGTACCGAACTGACCGCTCTTGGCAATTTCAGTGGACGCCTCATGCGTGTCATCGCCGCCCGCTGAAGGCGCTCTTCCGGAACAATGAAATTGACCCATCGGGACGCAGCCACGGCGTGATACAGCAACTCCACGCCCTGGGGATATACCTGTATCTCCTCCTCCCCGATCACCGAAGTGTTATAGCGAGTTACTTCACATCCCTCCGCCACGAACCCGATGCAAATTGCGTCGCGCGGCATGCTGCCCTGTGCGATCACCGGAAAGTTATAACGGCCTGTTTCGAGGCGGATATCACCTAACGAGGCTCCGCCTCAGACCGACGAGTGGTATGGGTGACTGCGTGGCGCTGGAGGTGTAGGGTGGCTCCGGTCGAGCCGGCTGGGACAAGCCCAGAGATGTACGAGCTCGAAGCTCAATGGGGTCCGAAGACCCCGTGGACGACCGGAGCCAGACATGACGCTATCACAGAGTGTGTGCGATGTTCTACGGGACCACGTCGTGCTCGAAAGCGAGTGCATCGACCGGATGTACCTGAACGTGTATGTGCCGCAGCTGCAGCGCGTAGGTGGCGTGGTGTGGTACCTGCGCGGCCATCTCGGTCAGCGCTTTGCCTCGACCGCGACGGTGGCGCCCAAGACCGTCGCTTTCGTGGCAGGCATCGAGAAGTTTGTCGCCGCGCAAGGTGTCGATCTGGTGAGCTTTGGCAAGCACCAGCGCAAGGACGACATCACCTTGCAGTATCTGCAGCAGTTCGACGCCGACGAAGGGGTTCTGTATGTCGGCCGCGCCCAGGAGAAGGCGCGCGTGGTGCGCACCGAACGACGTCGCTGCGCACGCACCGGCATGAGCTATCCGTGTGTCATCGAAGGCAGCGCGATGGTCAACCACTACTACTTCTACTGCGTGGACGACGACTTCGGCCCGTTCTTCCTCAAGTTCTGTTCCTACTTTCCCTACAAGCCAGGCTGTGCATCAACGGCAACGAGTACGCCAGGTGCCAGTTGCGCAAGCGCGGCATCGCCTTCGAGGCGCTGGACAACGGCATCCTCTCGTGCGAAGACCCCAAGGCGCTACAACGCATCTGCGATGGGCTCGACGAGCGCAAGATTGATCGGCTGCTGCGCAAGTGGCTGGCACGACTGCCGCATCCGTTCGACCGTCACGACCGGGGCGCCGGCTACCGCTACGCGCTATCGATCCTGCAGGCCGAGTTCGCCCTGACCCAGGTGCTCGATCGACCCGTGACAGGGCGCATCTTCTTCGAGCAGGTCATCCGCGAGAATCTGGACATCGGACGCCCGGGCCAGGTGCAACTGATCTTTGATCGCCGCGTCAACCGGCGCACCCCGGGGCGCTTTCGCACCCGGGTGATTACTGAAGGGGTCACCCCTTCGCTGCATGTGGACTACAAGCGTTCACGTATCAGGCAGTACCACAAGGAGGGTCAGGCGCTACGTACCGAGACCACCATCAACGACACCCACGACTTCGGCGTGGGACGGCTGCTGCACAACCTTGCCGAGTTGCGCCGCATCGGCTTTGCCGCCAATCGGCGCATGCTCGAGATCGAGCAGATCAGCCACGACTGTGCATTGGGCGAAGACGCGTTCCAGGCCCTGCAGCGTGCGCGCCATGTTGACGGGCAGCGTGCTGCGGCACTACGCTTTGCTGACCCGAAGGTCCAGGCCCTGCTGCATGCACTGGTGATGTTCGTCTTCGTCGCACGCGGCTTTACCAATCAGGACCTGCGAAGGCTATGCCGTGCTGCTGGGGCTACATGCCGGAGACATCACGCCGGGACGCATGAGCTACGAGCTGCGACGCCTGCGCCTGCATTGTCTGATCGAGCGAGTCCCCAAGACCCACCGATATCACCTCACGGATCCAGGGTTGCAAACGGCCCTTTTCTATACACGCGTGTACTCGCGCATCTTGCGACCCGGCCTCGCATTGGTCAGCCCCCAGGCACCTGCGGCCTCACCAGCGTCATTGCAGCGCAGCTTCCGCAACGCCGAACAGGCCGTCAAAACGTGGTGCGACGAAGCGAAAATTGCTGCGTAGAAAAACTTGACTCAATCGCTGCCAAATCAATTCAGTCAAGGAATCTAGATGACGTCCGCGTACGTGTAGCAGCTCGTGGTAGACCTGATGAGCGTTGAAGCGGGCGGGATAATAGATCTTCCAAACCTGCTCCTCGTAGTGAAAATCGGCGGTCGCGAGTTGACCGCCATTCCCCGAAAAGGGGCTGGTTCTACCCGGAAAGCGCTCCACCCGGGCGCCCGCCGCTGATACCTCGCTGAAAAGCGATCGCACCGGGTCTGTTCGGCCCGTCAACCCTTCCACGAGTTGAAAGACGTTCATGTTCTTCCCTTTATGTTTTCGTTATCCCTCGGGACCAATACGAGGAGCTTTTCCCCGTTACTTGTCGAACCCAGGTGTTGAAGGCTTATCCGCCTCCGTATCGCCGATGCTCTGCTGAAGCTCAACGCGTGTTGCCAGAAAATATTCAAGCACGGGCAGATGAGTCTTCACCGTGTCCCAAACAATCTCGAAATCCGTGTCAAAGTAGCCATGCGCCATCCGGTTTCGCATACCAATCATCTTGTGCCAAGGCACTGCCGGGTTGACGTTAGCTTTCACAAAGTCGGGGTGTTCGTCACGGATATGTGTCGCTGTCTCTCCCACAATGACAATGTTCATCATCACGGCTTGCTGAATCATCCGGTTGCCTAGGAACTCTAAAGTGGACCCAGGAAATGAGACAAGCATTTAAGCTGTCGTCGTAGATGACAGGAAACGGATAATGAGCGCAGGAAAAACAAGAAAAGTGTACACGCCGGAGTTCAAGG
>NZ_JBNDMQ010000071.1:0-20381 GCF_050436665.1 Paraburkholderia sp. EB58
CCGATCGTCTATCCGAAGCCCGACGGCAAGCTGACGTTCGACCGTCTGTCCTCGGTGTTCATCTCAAACACCAACCACGAGGAGAACCAGCCGGCTCACCTGACGCTCAAGGATGCGAGCGTGCCGGTGAACGTCAACCTGCACACCTATGCGGGACCGGAATCGCGCTATTGCCCGGCGGCCGTATACGAGTTCGTGAAGAACGACGACGGCAGCGAGCGGCTGGTGATCAACGCGCAGAACTGCGTGCACTGCAAGACCTGCGATATCAAGGACCCGACGCAGAACATCGTGTGGGTCACGCCTGAGGGCGGTGGCGGGCCGAACTATCCGAACATGTGACGCGGCGCGTTAGCGCCGAGTTATAGGAACAGGATGCAAAAAGCGCCGCTTTCCATGATGAGCGGCGCTTTTTTTCGTCTGTGGACGTTGGTTCGTCTGGGGCGTTCGCCGTTCAACGCCCTGCCAGCGCCACCAGTCTCTCGCGCACGCTCGCGAGCACCGGTGCCCAGGCGCCAATCGACGGCTGGCGAAACAGTTCGACCGAGTCATACCACGGCGTGCGCTGCGTTTGATTACCCCAGAACCACGCGGACACGTGATCGATCATCAGACAGGTCGGCACGCCAAGCGCACCGGCCAGATGCGCCGGACCGCTATCGATGGTCACGACCAGATCGAGGTTGACGAGCAGCGCGGCTACATCGTCGAATCCGGCTGTGAAATGCTGGGTGGGATCGACGATTTCGATGCCATGCGCGCGCCATTGTTCGACCGTTGCAGAACGCCCCGGCGACAACGCAAAGTAGGTAATACCCGGTACGGTCAGGAGCGGTTCGAGCTGGTCGACCGGTACCGAACGGCGTACATCGCGAATGTGCTGCGGGTTGCCGTTCCATACCAGGCCGACTTTTGGCCCGCCGCTAACCGCCACCGTTTGTGCGACGCGCACGCGCCACGCCTCGGCGCGCGCCGGATCGGCGCTCAGGTACGCACGGCCCCAGCCTGCCGAATCGAAGACGCCGAGCCTCAGCGGCACACTCATCAGGCCGCAGTGAAAATCCGGCCGTGTATGCAGGCCGGTTTCAAGCGCCACATCGGCCGGCAACATTCGTTCGAACAGGTGCCGCAGCGGGCCGTCGTGACCGAAGATCACCCGCCCGCCCTCACGCCGCGCCCGCTCGGCGAGCAGCGGCAGAAAGCGCACCGCCCACAGACAATCGCCATTGCCTTGCTCGCCATAGACGACCAGCGTCTTGCCGGCGAGCGACTCACCCTGCCAGTACGCGCTGATCTCGCCGAGCGCGCGGTGTGCGTCGTTGAGGTCATCGCCGAATACGATGCGCGATTCGTAATGCGCCCAGCCGTCGGCATAGCGCCCGGAACGTATTTCAAGCTCCGACAGGTCGAACAATGCATGGGCGTTGTTCGGCGACAGTTCGAGCACGCGCCGCAAGAGCGCTTCGGCTTCGGCAAAGCGCGCCTGTTCCTTGACGCACAGTGCGAGCTTGTGCAGCGCGACCGGGTTGCCCGGCACCACGCGCACGGCCTCGCGCAAGAGCCGTTCGGCTTCGTCGAAATCGTTGCGTTGCTGCACGGCAGCCGCGCGCCAGACGAGCGCGTTGGCATCCTCGGCGTCGCGCGCAAGCAGCAACGCCGTGGCCGAGTCGACCAGCGGCCAGTCGCGCAGGACGAACGCAGTTTGAGCAATGATATGGAGCAGCGTGGGATCGCAGGATGGATCGAGCTGATAGGCCTGCACCAGCGCGGCAAGCGCCTCGCGCTGCTGGTCCCGGTTACGCCCGGCCGCCTGCAACAAGGTCTGGCCGAACGTGAGCCAGTCTGTGGCGCTAGCCTGTGGCGTGGCCACTCGCGCGCGCAACTGCGTCAGCGCGTCGCCGGCTGCCGGGGTATTCGAGTCGATCATGGCGACGTTTCGATTGATTCCGTCTGACACGGAAAAGACGCGCAGAACGCGACTTACGGCGCGCTTGCTGCGATCTTCGGCGTGTCGACAACCACGTCGCCGCACTGCGCGCGATGACGCAGCGCATGGTCGATCAGCACGAGTGCCAGCATCGACTCGGCGATCGGCGTGGCACGAATGCCAACGCACGGATCGTGACGCCCAAACGTTTCGACGACGACCGGCTCGCCGGCTTTGTCGATCGATCGGCGCGGCGTGCGAATGCTCGAAGTCGGCTTGATAGCGATCGACACGGTGATGTCCTGCCCCGTCGAAATTCCGCCGAGCACACCGCCCGCGTGATTGCCGACAAAGCCTTCCGGAGTGAGTTCGTCACCATGCACCGAACCGCGTTGCGCGACGCTGGCGAAGCCCGCGCCGATTTCAACGCCCTTCACCGCATTGATGCCCATCATGGCGTGCGCAATATCGGCGTCGAGCCGGTCGAACAGCGGCTCGCCGAGGCCAACCGGCACACCCGAGGCCACCACGTTGATACGTGCGCCAATCGAGTCGCCATCCTTGCGCAGCGCGTCCATATACGTTTCGAGCTGCGGCACGACATCAGCGTTCGGCGCGAAGAACGGGTTCTCGCGCACATGCGACCAGTCGACGAACGGCACATCGATCTCGCCGAGCGCCGCCATATAACCGCGAATCTCCGTGCCGAAGCGCTCGCGCAACCACTTCTTGGCGACCGCGCCCGCCGCGACAGTAGGCGCCGTCAAACGCGCCGACGAACGGCCGCCGCCACGATAGTCGCGGATGCCGTATTTCTGCCAGTAGGTGTAGTCGGCATGGCCAGGGCGGAACGTTTCCGCGATGTTGCCGTAGTCCTTGCTGCGCTGGTCCGTATTGCGAATCAGCAGCGCAATCGGCGCGCCAGTGGTGACGCCTTCGAACACACCCGAGAGAATCTCGACCTTGTCCTCTTCCTGACGCTGGGTCACATGACGCGAGGTGCCCGGCTTGCGGCGATCCAGTTCAAGCTGGATGTCGTCTTCGACCAGCGCCATGCCCGGCGGACACCCATCGATCACACAGCCGATTGCGGGGCCGTGCGACTCGCCAAAGGTCGTGACGGTGAAAAGCGTACCAAGCGTATTGCCGGACATGAGCGTCGTCCAAAGAGATGCGGGGAGAACGCTATTATGCCAGCCCGCCCAGCGGCGAGGGCCGCGCCGCGCGGACGTTGGCCGAATGGACAAGGCGCAGCGGACCACACAAAGCCATGGAACTGGCCGCGTACGGCGAGGGTCAAGGCTACGGCCAGCGCGAGAACCAGGGTCAGGCCGCGCCTCGCCTACTTCCGCGCGCCGCGCAATTCGGTCACGATCTGCTGCAGCCCTTCGGGCGTCACCTGAGCCGGGTCAAGCGGCTCGCCGACGGCCAGCGTCAGCCGGCTCATCACGCCCTTTTGCACCGGCCGCGGCCGATGCGCGTCGACGGCGCGCGAAAATACGCTGCCCCACAGGCCGCGCAGCGCCATCGGCACCACCGGCGCCGGCGTGCGGCGGATGATTTCGGTCACGCCATGTCGGAACGGGTTCAGCTCGCCCGTCTTCGTCAGCTTGCCTTCCGGGAAAATGCACACCAGATCGCCCTCGGCGAGCGCCCGCGCGCAGGTTTCGTAGGCTCGCGTCAGCATTTCCGGGTTTTCGTGCAACGGCGCAATCGGAATCGCCTTCGCATGACGGAACACCCAGCCGGCGAACGGCGTCCTGAAGATGTGGTGGTCCATCACGAAACGGATCGGACGCGGGCTCTCGGCCATGATGACAATCGCATCCACGTAGCTCACGTGGTTACATACCAGTACCGCCGCGCCCTCTTCGGGAATGCGCTCCGCATGCACGAGCCGGATCCGGTAGAACGTGTGCACCAGCACCCACGCGATAAAGCGCAGCAGAAACTCCGGCACCAGCGAGTAAATGTAAGTCGCCACCACGATATTGAGCAGCGCTGTGACGAGGAAAAGACCCGGAATGCTGACGCCTGCCGAGGTCAGGGCCATGGCCATCAGCGCCGACACGATCATGAACAGCGAATTGAGAATGTTGTTCGCCGCGATGATGCGCGCGCGGTGGCTCGGCTGGCTGCGGCTCTGAATCAGCGCATACAACGGCACGCTATAGAAGCCGCCGAACATGGCGAGCAGGAACAGATCGACGAGTACGCGCCAGTTTGCGGCCATCACGATAAATTCGCCGACGCCCAGCAAATGTCCCGCCGGCGGCAACGCATGACTCGCAAAGAACAGATCGATGCCGAACACGCTCATGCCGATCGAACCGAGCGGCACCAGCCCGATCTCAATGCGCCGCTTCGACAGGCGCTCGCACAACAGCGAACCGAGGCCGATCCCGATCGAGAAGGTGCCGAGCAGCACGGTCACGACATCGGGGCTAGCCGACAGCACATTCTTCGCGAAACTGAAAAACGACGATAGAAAGGTCGCGCCGACAAACCACAGCCACGAGATACCCAGCAAGCTCAGAAACACCGTGCGGTTCTCGCGCGCGATCTTTAGATTGCGCCAGGTTTCGCTGACCGGGTTCCAGTTGATCCGCAGATCAGGCTGCGGGGCCGGGGTGGACGGCACCCACGCGGACACGGCACGTCCCACCAGCGCAATCGCAACGCAGGCGCACGCCAGCACGACGGCGCCGTGTTCGACAAAACCCGCCGCCTCCCCGCCGATGATGGTCCCCACAAGAATGGCGACGAACGTGCCCATTTCGACCATGCCGTTGCCGCCCACCAGTTCGGTTTTTGCCAGATGCTGCGGCAGGTACGAATACTTCACCGGCCCGAAGAGAGTGGAATGGACGCCCATCAGAAACGTGCATAGGTACAGCAGCGGCGCGCTATGCATCCAGAAACCGGCGCCACCGATCAGCATCACGCCGATTTCAAACGTCTTCACAAAGCGCGTCAGCATCGCCTTGTCGTACTTGTCCGCAATCTGGCCCGAGGTGGCGGAAAACAGAACGAACGGCAGGATGAAGATCGCCGAGATCAGGAACGCCGCGGTCTTCGCGTCGACGCCGGAAAAGCGCGCGGTCTGATACGTGACGAGCGACGTGAAACCGATCTTGAACACGTTGTCGTTCATCGCGCCCAGGAACTGGGTCCAGAAAAACGGCGCAAAACGCCGCTCGCCCAGCAAGCGAAACTGGGATTCGTGCGCGTCGCCACTGCGGGCGGCACGGCGGGCGGCGGATAACGGACGATCGCTCATGAAGGTCGGAGAATGGGAGAAAGGACCGGAGGACAGCAGGCAGCGGATCCGACGCCGCCTTCAGCGGCACCCGCGCCGGGCGGTAACCGCACCTCGGACTCCCCACTGGCGCGGACGCAAAAAAGGCGCACGCTCTCGCGCACGCCCCTGGATCAATACCTCAGGCTTGTGGCAACTTGATGGGCGGCGCACGTAACAACAGCCCGCATAAGACCACATCACCCAGCGCCATGAGCAACCGCGTCACAACCGCTCGGACAGCGCCGCGGCCGGCTCAACGGGCAATCTAGCGCGCCTGTTGCGGTTCCTGCTCTTCCGGCCAGTCGCGGATATAGGCCTTGAGCATACGGTTCTCGAAGCCCTGCTCCTCCACCACCGCCTTCGCCACGTCATAAAACGAAATAACGCCCATCAGCGTGCGGCTTTCCATGACCGGCAGGTAGCGCACATGATGCTCGAGCATCATGCGCCGCACCTCGTTCACATCCGTTTCCGGCGTGCAGGTGAGCGGATGGTCGTCCATGACCTTGCGGATGGTGGCCGTGCCGACACTGCCGTGATGCTTGCTGAGCGTCAGGATGATTTCGCGGAAGGTCAGCATGCCGACCAGATCGCCGTATTCCATCACAACCAGCGAGCCGATGTCGTGCTCCGCCATCGCGTTGACTGCGTCGAGCAGCGGCGTATCCGGCGTGACGGTAAAAAGGGTATTGCCCTTGACCTTGAGAATGTCGCTGACTCGCATGATTGTCTCCGGTGTCGACTGGAGTTAGCGCCTTAATGCTGACTCCGGTCCCATGCAAAATAGTTGCTGAATCTGGTGAAGCCATTAATACATGACTGATTTTTGATCCTAGCGGAAAGGCCCGTAAAAGGAAAGCGGCCCGCCCACCAAGCCAATACGGGTGCGACAGCCCGCCGCATGGGGAAAATCGCACTTGAAGCCGGTAGTCCCGGTGATACGATGCCCCCACTTTCACCCTTCGCGGAGCCGCCCGTGGCTCCGCCGCCCAGGATGTCCGCCAACCGTTTCGATACGCTTGCGCTGCATGCAGGCGCAGCCCCCGATCCCACGACCGGCGCGCGCGCCACGCCGATCTACCAGACCACATCCTTCTCGTTTCGCGATACCGACCACGCCGCTGCGCTGTTCAATATGGAACGCGCGGGCCACGTGTACTCGCGCATCTCGAACCCGACCGTCGCCGTCTTCGAGGAACGCGTCGCCGCACTGGAGAATGGCGCGGGCGCGATCGGCACGGCCAGCGGCCAGGCCGCGCTGCATCTGGCGATTGCCACACTGATGGGCGCCGGTTCGCACATTGTCGCCTCCGGCGCGCTGTACGGCGGCTCGCATAATCTGCTGAACTACACCCTGCGCCGCTTTGGCATCGAGACCACCTTCGTCAAACCCGGCGATCTGGACGGCTGGCGCGCCGCGCTGCGCCCGAACACCCGCCTGCTGTTCGGCGAAACGCTCGGCAATCCGGGGCTCGACGTGCTGGATATCACCGCCGTCGCCCAGATCGCGCATGGCCACCGCGTGCCGTTGCTGGTCGATTCCACCTTCACCACGCCGTATCTGCTCAAACCCTTCGAGCATGGCGCCGACTTCGTTTATCACTCGGCGACCAAATTCCTCGGCGGTCATGGCACGACGATCGGCGGGGTGCTCGTCGACGGGGGCACTTTCGACTTCGAGGCATCCGGGGGTTTTCCCGAATTCACCGAGCCGTATGAGGGTTTCCACGGTATGGTGTTCGCCGAGGAAAGCACTGTAGCCCCCTTCCTGCTGCGCGCTCGTCGCGAGGGCCTGCGTGATTTCGGCGCGTGCCTGCATCCGCAAGCCGCCTGGCAACTGCTGCAGGGCATAGAAACGCTGCCGCTGCGCATGGATCGCCACGTCTCGAACACGCGCAAGGTCGTCGAGTTTCTCGCTGGCCATGCCGCGGTTGAATCCGTCGCCTATCCTGAGCTGGCCTCGCATCCGGATCATGCGCTCGCGAGGCGCCTGCTGCCGCGCGGCGCCGGGGCCGTGTTCAGCTTCAACCTGCGCGGCGACCGCGCTGCCGGACGGCGCTTCATCGAAGCGCTCTCGCTGTTCTCGCATCTGGCCAACGTCGGCGACGCCCGTTCGCTCGTGATCCACCCAGCCTCCACCACGCACTTCCGCATGGACGCCGCCGCGCTCGCCGCAGCCGGCATTGCGGAAGGCACAATCCGCCTGTCGATCGGCCTCGAGGACCCGGACGATCTGATCGACGACCTCAAGCGCGCGCTGAAGGCCGCGCAAAAGCCGGCCGACGGCAGCGGCGGCGCTAGCGCCGCCAAATCCAAGGCCGGCACCAGTAGCCCCAGCCACGGTAGCGCGCCCAAGGAGTCGGCATGATCCTGGACGTCCAAAACAAGAAGGCCTATGCCTATACCGGCGGCAAGCCATTCGACCCCAGTCTGCCGACCGCCGTCTTCATCCACGGCGCCGAGCACGACCATAGCGTCTGGGCGCTGCAAACCCGCTACTTCGCGCATCACGGCTTCAGCGTGCTGGCGGTCGACCTGGCCGGTCACCATCGCAGCGCCGGCCCCGCGCTCACCGATATCGCAGCAATGGCCGACTGGCTGGCCGCGCTGCTGGACGCCGCCGGCGTAGCCCGCGCCTGCGTGATCGGCCACAGCATGGGCTCGCTCGTCGCGCTCGATTTCGCCGCGCGCTACCCGGAACGCGCGAGCGCGCTGGCGCTCGTCGCCACCGCCGCCCCGATGGCCGTCTCCGACGCGCTGCTGGATGCCGCGCTCAACCGCGAGCCGGAAGCGATCGCAATGGTCAACCAGTGGTCGCATTCGACGCTCGCCGCCAAACCGTCCTGCCCGGGCCCCGGCTTCTGGCTGCACGGCATGAACCAGCGGCTGATGGAACGCGTCTCTGCCGCCGGTGAACCTGGCCTGTTCCACACTGACTTCACGGCCTGCAACGCCTACTCAGAGGGCCTCGCACGCGCCGCGCAGGTACGGTGCCCGGTGCGGCTGATCGTCGGACGGCGCGACGCCATGACACCGCCGCGTGCCGCGCAGGCGCTCGCTCAGGCACTCGCGCAGGGCAGTAGAGGCGTAGACACGATCACCCTCGACGCCGGCCATGCGCTCATGACCGAGCAGCCAGACGCGACGCTCGATGCGCTGTTCGGCTTTGCTTCGAACGCTGCGCGACTCCAATAAGCTCGACGATAACGATGTATGGCGCCGCGCACCATCGGCCGAATGGCCAGGTTGCGCGCATCAGCCGATAGCAGCACAATGATTCAAGCCTGCCCGGTTTTAGTTGCATATTGCATCGCCGGGCTCGTTGTGCCGCTTGAACCGGGCATGGCGGGGGGAAGGGCTAAAAAGAGTAGCGAATCGGAGGCCATGATGGCTCAAACCGCTCACACCGATCACTTCGCGAATTTCGCGGAGTTCTATCTGTTTTACCTCGAAGAGCATCGCAATCTGGTCTCGCGGCGGCTGCACTTTGTCGGCTCGCTGGGCGTGATCGGCTGTCTGGCTATGGCGCTCGCCACCGGCGACTGGCTGTGGCTGCCGGCCGCGCTCGTGAGCGGCTATGGGTGTGCATGGATTGGGCACTTCTTCTTCGAGAAGAACCGCCCCGCCACCTTCCGGCATCCCATCTACAGCCTGATGGGCGATTGGGTGATGTTCAAGGACATCTGTACCGGGAAGATTTCGCTGTAGTACGAGGGCGCGCGCCAATTTCCCAGGTATCGGGCGAGACCGCCCGATACCGCTTACGCCGTCTGATGCGGCATCGCCGAACTCCGCGCCTCGGCTTGCGCCGCCCGCGCGGCACGCGCCGAGGCACGCACGGCGAGCAGCGATGCAAGCGAGACGTTCAGCTTGTCGTTCTGGAGCGCCGCCAGCAAGGTCGAGCCGTCTACCCGGGTCGACTCCAGATTAAGCTGGTATTCGAGTTCCGCTCGATCGATCACCAACAAATCGAAGAGCCGCTCCACCGTCACCTGGGCCGGATTCGCCAGCAGCAGAAAGTGTGGACGCGAGCCGTCTTCGTTCAGACGCGCAATCCATTCGATCTCCTCGAGCTTATCCAGCAGGTAGGTCGTCGTATCCATATCGCGGCGAAGCATGCGCGCCAGGTCCTGCAGCGTGTAACCACGCTTGCCCGCTTCGCGCGCCTCGGAAAGCCGTGCAAGCAGTTCGAGCGCGTCGAACAGGTCGCTGCCCGCAAAGCGCGGCCGGTGAAACTGTCCGATGCGAATCGCCGGCAGCGCGGAAGCCACCATCGCCCCTGCCAGTGCGATGAACCAGCTCAGGTACATCCACAGCAGGAACATAGGCACGGTCGCGAATGCGCCGTAGACCGCGGTGTAAGTCGGAACACGCCGGATGTAATAGCCGAAACCGCGCTTGGCCAGTTCGAACGCAATCGCGGCGCCGAGGCCGCCCACCACTGCGTCGCGCCACTCCACCCGGCAATTGGGCAGGTACACGTAGAGCATCGTGAACGCGAGCGCGGTGAGCGGCAGCGCCGCGCCCGTCAGCGCCCAGTCGATCACCGGCGTGATGTGCTGCGCGGCGCTAAACGCCATTGAGCGCGTGAACAGATACGACGAGATAGACAGGCTGACGCCGATCAGGATCGGCCCAAGCGTAATGATCGCCCAGTAGACCAGCACGCGCTGCGCAAGCGGGCGTGGTTTGCGCACCCGCCAGATCACGTTGAACGCGGATTCGACCGTCATCATGGTCATCACCGAGGTGACGAACAGCACGATCATCCCCATCGTCGTCAGGCCTTTGGCCTTCGAGGCGAACTGGTTCAGGTACTTGAAGATCTGGTCGTTGATCTGCGCGGGCATCAGATGGTCGGCAAGAAACCCCTGCAGCGACATCTGGAAAGAACCGAAGATCGGAAACGCGGTAAACAACGCGAACGCCACCGTCGCCAGCGGCACGAGCGACAGCATGGTGGTGAACGTCAGACTGCCGGCCACCTGTGGAATGCGATCTTCACTGCTGCGCTTCGCGGCGAATTGCGCGAGGCGTTTGAGCGTATCGAGATCGAAACGCACCTTGGACAACAAACCCCACCTCCTTCGCCTTCGTGAACCATCCGCGGCAGGCGCCGGACTGCCGGCGAGCGGCCTGTGCCGTGGACCCAGCCCCTATAATACCCGTTCACTCGATCAGGCCTATGAAAGACATCCTCGTGCTCTATTACAGCCGTTACGGCGCCACGCGTGAACTCGCGCTGGCGATCGCCCACGGCGTCGACAGTGTTCCCGGCATGCAGGCGCGTGTGCGTACCGTGCCAGCCGTCTCGACCGTCTGCGAGGCGACCCAGCCCGATATTCCCGCCGAAGGACCGCCGTATGTCGAGTTGCGCGATCTGGAAGAGTGCGCCGGCCTCGCGCTCGGCTCGCCAACCCGCTTCGGCAACATGGCCGCCGCGCTCAAGTACTTTCTCGACGGCACCACGCCGCAATGGCTGTCCGGCGCGCTCGCGGGCAAGCCGGCCTGCGTGTTCACGTCCAGCGGTAGCATGCACGGCGGCCAGGAAACAACCCTGTTGTCGATGATGCTGCCGCTTATGCACCACGGCATGCTGATTGTCGGCATCCCCTACACCGAAAGCACGCTGACCACCACGCTGACCGGCGGCACGCCTTATGGCGCATCGCACTTTGCACGGGCCGGCTCCGCGGAGCACGGCATTTCCGCCGACGAGAAGACGCTCGCCATCGCGCTCGGCGCGCGCGTCGCGCGCACGGTCGCTGTCATGAGCGAACGTCCGTGAACGTGCCGGATCAGCCTACCCCCCCAACGCCAGCTATCCGTCGGCGCGGCGCATCCCTTGGCGCAACAGCGGCCCTAATCGCACTGATTGCGCTCTCGATTGCCTGGGAATGGTGGCTCGCGCCGCTGCGCCCAGGCGGCACTGCGCTCGTCATCAAAGCCGTGCCGCTGCTGCTCGCCCTGCCTGGCGTGCTGCGCCAACGGCTCTATACGCTGCAATGGGCGTCGATGCTGATCCTGCTGTATTTCGCCGAAGGCATCGTGCGCGGCATGAGCGACCGCGGCTTGTCCGCCAAGCTCGGCTGGCTCGAGACCCTGCTTGCGCTGGTGTTCTTTGTCTGCGCGCTGGCTTACGTCGCTCCGTTCAAGCGGGCTGCGCGGAGTGCGAAACGGGCGGCGCCCGCCTCACCTCACTGACCGACCATCATGACCCGACACGCTTCTCAACCGGCATCCCAAACCGCCCCGGGAGCAGCCTCAAGTACAGGATCGACTGCGCAATCGAGCGCCGCCTTCGTTGCCGCCTGCCGTGACGCCATCGGCGCGGCGCATGTCCTCACCGACTCCCACGACACCGCCCCCTACCTCACCGACTGGCGCCGCCGTTACGCCGGCGCGGCGTGTGCCGTGTTGTGCCCATCGACGCCCGCCGAAGTCGCCTCGCTGGTGAAGCTGGCGGTCGAATATCGCGTCGCACTGGTGCCGCAGGGTGGCAATACGGGGCTCGCCGGCGGCGCCACGCCGGACGCGAGCGGCGCACAAGCCGTGCTGAGTCTGCGGCGCCTGAACCGGGTGCGCGACATCGACCCGCACAACAACACGATCACCGTCGAGGCCGGCGTTATCCTCGCCGACGTCCAGGCTCGCGCGGAAGAAGCCGGCCGCCTGTTCCCGCTGAGTCTCGCCGCGGAAGGCAGTTGCACGATCGGCGGCAACCTCGCCACCAACGCGGGCGGCACCGGCGTGCTGCGCTACGGCAACACGCGCGAGCTGTGCCTCGGCCTCGAAGTGGTCACCGCGCAAGGCGAGTTGTGGGACGGCCTGCGTGGTCTGCGCAAGGACAACACCGGCTACGATCTGCGCGATCTGTTCATCGGCGCGGAAGGCACGCTCGGCATCATCACTGCTGCCGTGCTGAAGCTCCATCCGCAGCCCGCTGCGCGTGTCACCGCGCTCGCCGCGCTCGCCTCGCCGCATGCCGCGCTCGATTTTCTGGCGCTCACACAACGCTTCGCAGGGCCGCTGCTGACTGGTTTCGAGTTGATGTCGGATTTCTGCCTGCGGCTCGTCGGCCGGCATTTTCCTCAGATGCGCTATCCGTTCGCCGAGCCGCACGCGCAAATCGTGCTGCTGGAACTGTCGGATAGCGAAAGCGAAGAACATGGGCGCGCCCTGTTCGAGTGGCTGATGGAAACCGCGCTGGAAGAAGGTCTGGTGGAAGACGCAGTGGTCGCGGAAAACCTCGCGCAATCGCAGGCGTTCTGGAACCTGCGCGAACACATTCCGCTCGCGCAAGCGGAAGAGGGACTCAACATCAAGCACGACATCGCGGTGCCGATTTCGCGCATCGGCCACTTCATCGAAGCAACGGACGCCGCCATCGCTCAGGCCGTGTCTGGCGCGCGGATGGTCACGTTTGGGCACCTCGGCGACGGCAATCTGCACTACAACGTGCAGGCGCCCGAAGGCATCGACGCGAAAGCGTTTCTTGCCGAATTCCAGAGCCCGATCAATCAGATCGTCTATGACAGCGTGCACCAGCATCGCGGCAGCATCAGCGCGGAACATGGACTCGGCCAGTTGAAAATCGACGAAGCGATGCACTACAAAACGGACGTGGAAGTGCAGTTGATGCGTGCCGTCAAACGCGCACTCGATCCACTGAACCTGATGAACCCTGGCAAGGTGCTACGCTAAGGGCATAACCTGGAGCCTCGCGCAGGAAGGAGTGCCGTAAGTGAAGATTCGCGTACTGTCCGATCTGCATCTGGAGTACGACGAGCCCGAGGTGATCCCGCACGCTCACGCGGATCTGATCGTGCTCGCCGGCGACATCCACAATCACGCCGCCGGCCCGCGCTGGGCCGCGGAGACCTTCGATGGCGCCGCGCCCGTCGTCTACGTGCCGGGCAATCACGAATACTATGACGGCGAGTTCGGCGCGCTGGAAGCGGCCATGCACGACGCGGCGGCTTCGGTGGATAACGTCCACCTGCTGAACAATGCGGCGCTAGTTGACCCTGCCGGCGAGTGGCGCGTACTCGGCACCACCTTGTGGACCGACTTCACGCTCTATGGAGCCGACGATGAAGCGCTCGCGGCATCGATTGCCGCAGCCCAAAAGGTGATGCTGGATTTTCGTGGCCTGATCCAGGTGACATGGCCGCGCGACGCCACCGGTAGCAAAGGTGCCAAAGGTGCCTCGAGCGTCGCAGATGCCACGGCGGCACGCGATTTCACGCCCGCCGACACGCTGGCCCTGCATGCGCGGGCACGCGCGTGGCTCGAGCGCGAGTTGGCCAAACCGTTCGGGGGTAAAACGATTGTCGTCACGCATCATGCGCCGCATCGGGTGAGTCTTGCCGAGCGTTACGCGGACGACCTGGTGTCAGCGGGTTTCGTCAACCATCTGCCTACGCTGGTGCGTTCGCCGGTCGCACTATGGATTCACGGCCATACGCACACAGCATTCGACTACACCGTCGACGGCACCCGCGTGGTGTGCAATCCGCGCGGCTACCTCGACCGTCGTACGAGGCAGCCGGAAAATCCCCAGTTCGCCTGGGACAAGGTAGTAGAGATCTAGCCGTTAATAAGGCTACGCGCAGCGCCTGCGGGCCACCACGCGTGCGAACCAGCGCTCAGCGACGGCGCGTATAGCCGGCTGCGTCGCGGCGCTCGGCCCGGATCGGGATCAGTTGCGGTTGTGCTCGCAGGTTGCGCAAGAGGTCGCGCGAGGCGGCAATTCCAATCAGTCCCAGCATGACGGCCACGCCGATCAGCAGATGCGTATCCATGAGTCCCTCTTCGATCCAGTAAAGTCCAGTTCCTGACAGCTAACCAACACGGTCTGCCAGTGCGTTGACCCAACGTTATCAAATCAAATCGGCGCCGGAAGTAAGGAAATGTTGCGACGCCGCACATATGTAACAGTGCGTCATGCGCGCGCCGCGAAGGCTGTCAACGCGGGCGTGCCATGCCTTGCTCAGGTACGCGCGAACTTGCGCAGCTCGGCCTGATCGGCAGCCAGCGTGGCCGGCAACTCGTCGCGCAGGAACTCGACCCACGTGCGGATCTTCGCGTCGAGATACTGGCGCGACGGATACAGCGCGTACAGATTCATCTCCTGCGAGGTGTACTCCGGCATCACCCATACCAACTGGCCGCTGCGCAGGCCGGCGATTGCCGAGTAGATTGGCAGCAGACCGAGCCCCATCCCCTCGCGCACGCCCACAGCCAACGCTTCGGCCACATTCACCTGGAAGGTCGCCGCGCCGTGTGCGAAGGTTTCCTGACCGTTAGGGCCGTCGAAGATCCACTCGTCGGTCGGGAAAATCGGCGTGACCATTTGCAGGCAGGTATGGCGGCTCAGGTCCGAAGGCGTCTTCGGCACGCCATTGCGCTCCAGGTAGGCGGGCGACGCGCAGGTAATACTAAACGCGCTCCCGAGGCGCTGCGACACCAGGCCCGAATCCGGCAGATCCTGCGCCAGCACGAGCGCGACGTCGTAGCCCTCGTCGAGCAGATCGGGCACGCGCGCCGCCAGCGTCAGTTCAACATGCACTTCCGGATAGCGCTTCTGATAGCGCCCGACGGCCGGTACGACATAGTGCTGGCCGAAACTCGTCATGGCGTGGACCTTGAGCTTGCCGGAGGGCCTCGCGTGAGCGTCGCTCGCCTCGGCTTCCGCCTGATCGACGTAGGCCAGAATCTGCTCGCAACGCTGCAGATACCGCTCGCCGGCTTCAGTGAGCGCGATACGGCGCGTGGTGCGATTGAGCAGCCGCGTACGCAGATGCGCTTCAAGATCGGAGACCGCGCGCGAGGCATAGGCGGTGGTCGTATTCAGGTGCTGCGCGGCACCTGTGAAGCTGCCCGCCTCGACGACGCGGACAAATACGCGCATGTTTTGAAGCGTATCCATACATATCCTTACTGAGACGAGGCGATTGTTACATGCTTCGCAAGAGCGATTGTCTCAAATATCGTAAAAATGCCTTGCATCTTTACGGGTTATTCAGGAATAGGTCGAAAAATATAATAGCGCACAGGGTTCTTTAGTCAATTAAGGGGGAAATCGTGCAGTCTCCGGTACAAAAAGGGATCGCGGCAGCCGCCGTTCTTACGATCTCACTAATAATCGCCGGCTGCGCCAGTACCGGAGGCAAGGTCCCGCAAGACAGCGCCATCGCGCCGTCCTCTCTCGATGCCGGAGCCGCCATTCGGGCCGCCAATGCCGAGGCGCAGTGGCCCGCTGCCGACTGGTGGCGCGCCTATAACGATCCGCAGCTCAACGCGTGGGTCGACGCGGCTCAGGCCGGCAATCCGACACTCGCCATAGCGCAGGCGCGCGTACGCCAGGCGCAATCGCTGGCCGGCGTGGCGCACGCGGCGCTTTCCCCGCAGATCAATGGCGATCTCTCGATCGAGCGCGAGCACTGGCCGGACAATGTCTACTACGGTCCGGGTCCGCTCTCCAATGCGAATACCTGGAACAACACCGGCACGATCGGCCTCTCGTATCATCTCGACCTGTGGGGCAAGGACAAGAACGCCGACGAGAGCGCGCTCGACAGCGCCCATGCCAGCGCCGCCGACGAACGCGCCGCGCAGCTCGAACTCGAAGCGAACGTCGTGCGGGCGTATATCGGCATGTCGATGAATTACGCGCTGCTCGATATCGCCAAGGCCACGCTCGCCCAGCAGCAGCAGATCGTCGATCTCGCCACGCGCCGTCTGAAAGGCGGTCTCGGCACGCAGCTCGACTTGAGCCAGGCTGAAACGCCGGTGCCCGAATACGAACGCCAGATCGACGAGCTCGAAGAGCAGATCGCGCTTGGCCGCAATCAGCTCGCGGCGCTGGCCGGCAAGGGACCGGGCGCGGGCGATTCGATCACCCGGCCAACGCTTGCGCTGAACGCGCCTGCCGGCCTGCCTTCAGCCCTGCCTGCCGAGCTGCTCGGCCATCGGCCCGACATCGTCGCGGCACGCTGGACCGTGGCGGCGCAGGCACGCGGCATTGACGTCGCCAAGGCCAACTTCTATCCGGACGTCAACCTGCTCGCGTCGATTGGCGGCTATGCCGCAGCGGGCCCGTTGTTCCAGTTCCTGCGTTCGGCGAACGGCAGTTGGACGGGCGGCCCCGCGCTGTCGCTGCCGATCTTCGACGGCGGCCGGCTGCGTTCCGAACTGGGCGCCGCGGATGCGGGCTACGACACGGCAGTCGAGCGGTACAACCAGGCCATCGTCAGCGCGCTGAAGGAAGTGGCTGACCAGGTCGTGCGCATTCGTTCGCTGGAGACGCAGGCAAATGATGCGGACCGCTCGGTTGCCGCCGCGCGCAAGAGCTATGACCTGGCGAAAGAAGGCTACCGGCGCGGTCTGACGGATTACCTGAACGTGCTGGTCGCGCAGAACCAGTTGCTGCGTGCTCAGGAAGGGGTGGCGCGTATAGAGGCGCAGCGTCTCAACGCCCATGCATCGCTGATGACCGCGCTTGGCGGCGGTCTCGCCGACCCGGCGGATGGTCCGAAGCAGGATGAGACGTTGCCCGCGCATGGTAAGGGCAAGGCCGCGATCGCCGCGGCGGCTTCCGGTAGCCAAACGGCTGTGCCCGCGGCTACCACTGGCAAAGTGGCAAACGCAGTGGCAGACGGACAACCCTCCGCTTCCCCGGCTGCAGTGCACTAAACGCCGAGCCGCCCATGTCCGCCTCCCCCTCCTCCGCCCCGCGCGCGCCGCTGACGTTCGCGACGCTCTACGCGGCCGCCGCCGACTGGGCACGCACCGACGGAATCGCGTGGATCTATGTCTTCAAGGTCCTGATCGCCGCGTTTCTCACGCTCGGCATCGCCATGAAGCTCGATCTGCCGCAACCGCGCACCGCGATGACCACCGTGTTCATCCTGATGACGCAGCAAAGCGGCCGCGTGCTCGCCAAAAGCTTCTACCGTATCTGCGGCACGCTGGTCGGCCTCGTGGTGATGCTGGCGTTCATCAGCCTGTTTTCCCAGCAGCCCGAACTGTTTATTGCTGCGACGGCGATCTGGGTCGGCATCTGCACCGCGGGTGCCGCGCGCAACCGCAACTTCCGCTCGTATGGTTTCGTGCTGGCCGGCTACACGGCGGCGCTGATCGGCATTCCGGCTTCGCAGAATCCCGACGGCGCGTACATGTCGGCGCTCACACGAGTGGCCGAGATCACGCTGGGCATCGTCTGTTCGGGCACGGTCAGCGCGCTGCTGTTCCCGCAGCACGTGGGCGAGCAGATGCGCACCACGGTGCGGGCGCGTTTCAGCGCGTTCGTGGAATACGTGTCGGCGTCGCTGTCGGGACACATCGACCGCGCGCAGATCGAGGCCACCAATGCGCGCTTCGTGGCGGACATCGTCGGCTTCGAGACGACCCGCAGCGTCGCCGTATTCGAAAGCCCCTCCTCGCGGATGAGAAGCGGCCGGCTCTCGCGGCTCAACAGCGAGTTCATGAGCGCTTCGACGCGTTTTCACGCGCTGCACCAGTTGATGAACCGCCTCCACGAGGCGAAAGCCACGGCGGTGATCGACGCGTTTGAGCCGTATTTCAAGGAGATTGCCCCGCTGCTCAACAAGTCGGGCGAGCCGGTTCTGAGTGCCGTCGATGCCGTACATGCGGCCGCGCAACTCGAAGCGTACAAGGCCGAATTGCCGCAGCGCGTGCGCGCGACACGCGCCGAACTGGAAGCGCGAGCCGATGCCGGCGTGCCGATGCTCGACTTCGATACCGCCTCGGAACTGCTCTATCGCTTCGTCGATGATTTGCATGCCTACGCAGCCACATACGCATCGCTGGCTGTCGACATGCACGAACGCGAACGCTGGGTCGAGCGCTACACGCCGAAGACCAATGCGCTCGCGGCAGGCATCGGCGGCTTGCGCGCGGCTTTCGTGGTGGGATTGCTTGGCGCCGTGTGGATCGCGACCGCCTGGCCGAGCGGCACGTCCCTCGTTCTGACGGGCGCGGCCGTGTGTGCGCTGGCGTCGTCGTCACCGTATCCGGCACGCATGGCGTTCCAGATGGCAATGGGCACGGCTCTCGCCTCGCTGGTGGGGCTGGTGCTGACCTTCGGTGTGTATCCGCACATCGACGGCTTCCCGCTGCTGTGTGCGGTACTGACGCCGTGCCTCGGACTCGGCGTGTTCATGACCACGCGCCCCCGGCTGCTCGGCTATGGCTTCGGCTACTGCGTGTTTTTCTGCACGCTCGCGGGCCCCGACAACGTGCTCCACTACGACCCCACCGCCTTCATGAACGATGCAATTGCGATCGTGCTGGCGATGCTGGTGACATCGCTTGTATGCGCAACCATGTTGCCGCCGACGACGCCCTGGATGCGTAACCGCCTGCTGATCGACCTGCGCCGCGCAGTGGTGACGACCTGTCACGCGCGCCTGACGCGACTGCGTTCACGGTTCGAAAGCGGCGCGCGTGATCTGGTATTCCAGATCACCGGGCTGGCCGAAGGCGAACCCGAATTCAGGCACGACACCTTCCGCTGGCTGTTCGCAGTACTGGAAGTCGGCAACGCAGTGCTCGATTTGCGCCGCGAAATTGCGACGCTGCCGGCCGACTCACGTTACGGAGCCAGGACGCCGTGGCGCGTAGCCGAACGCAAGACGCGCGACGCGATAGCAGCGCTATTCGACCGGCCGAGCGCGCAGCGGATGGACGCGGCGCTCGCGGCGACGGCCGCTGCGACCGCAGCCGTGCAACAACTGCTGACGACGTTCACGCCACCGCGTGAGGAGCGTCATCAACTGCAACGTATTTTGAGTCATCTGCATTTCATTCGTACTGCTTTACTCGATCCGCAATCGCCGCTGGAAACGCTGGTGCGCGAACGGGCCGAGGAGCAAGAAGGAGTTCGCCATGCCACGTGAAGTTGCTGTCCTCGACGCGTACGTGCCGGCCATTGTGCTGCTGTTCATTGCCGGCGCTGCGCTTACCTGGTTGCTGGACCGTGTGATTGCCTATACGGGCCTTTATCACGTTGTCTGGCACCCCAACCTGTTCCGGGCCAGCTTGCTCGTGTGTGTGTGCGGCGTGCTGGGTCTCGCCGTTTATCGTTGATAAGAGTCGAATCATGACCATCCGAAATATTCTGGGTTTTGTCGCGACAGCCGTCGTATTCATTGTCGCGGTCCTGATAGGCCGCGCCTTGTGGGTTCATTACATGGACGAGCCCTGGACGCGCGACGGACGGGTACGCGCGGACGTCGTCAACATTGCGCCGGACGTCTCAGGCGAGGTGGTCGCGTTACCGGTGCACGACAACCAGTTGGTGAAGAAAGGCGACCTGCTGATGCAGATCGACCCGTCGCACTATCAGATCGCGGTCGAGCAGGCCGAGGCAGCGGTCGCCGCGCGCAAGGCCGAGTTGCAGATGCGCCGCGACGATGCGCAGCGACGCGCGGACATGGACAGCCAGGTGGTATCGAAGGAGAGCCAGGAAAACGCGGCGCATACGGCATCGGCGGCGGAAGCGGCTTATGAGCAGGCGCAGGCTGCGCTGGATGCGGCGAAGTTGAATCTGGAGCGTACGCGGGTGGTGTCACCGGTGGACGGGTATGTGACCAATCTTGAGACGTTTCGCGGCGACTATGCGACTGTGGGTGCGGCGAAGCTGGCCATCGTCGATAGCGATTCGTTCTGGGTGTATGGCTATTTTGAAGAGACGAAGCTGCCGCACGTCAATGTTGGCGACAAGGCGGAGATGCGTCTTATGAGCGGCGGTGTGCTGCAAGGGCACGTTGAGAGTATCTCGCGGGGTATCTATGATCGAGATAATCCGCAGAGCCGGGAACTGCTGGCTGATGTGAATCCGACTTTTAACTGGGTGCGGTTGGCGCAGCGGGTGCCTGTGCGGATTCATATTGATCAGGTTCCTGATGGGGTTGTTTTGTCGGCTGGGACTACTTGTACTGTGGTTGTGCAGCCTGGCTGATTTTTTTGGTTCTGGTTTTTTTGGGCTCTCGCTGTGTTTGCCTGCGGCGCCTTGCTCTTGGCTGTTTGCCTGCGGCGTTGGCCTCTCCTTGCATTCTTATCGGTCTATTAGCTTCGCCCCTGTGCGGGGCGGCACCTACTTTCTTTGCCGCCGCAAAGAAAGTAGGC
>NZ_JBNDMQ010000072.1:0-20176 GCF_050436665.1 Paraburkholderia sp. EB58
ATTTTTGTTGAACGCCTGTGGCGCAACGTCAAGCACGAAGATGTCTATCTGAAGGGCTATGCGACGATGGGCGAACTGACAATGGGGCTGGCGCACTACTTTGCCTACTATAACGCCGAGAGGCCTCATCAGTCGCTCGGATACCAGCCCCCCGCTGAGGTCTATCTGAGTGGCTGCGGTGGTGGTGCGAGGATTGTTGACAGGTTCAGCGGAGAGCTGGCGACTTCGCCTGCTCCGCTACGCTGCGCAGGCGAAGTCGCTAGCGCGGAACCGGGGCAGCGCTGTTCAGCTGCGTGTGGTATCGATGCAGCTTAAATTGCGATCATCTCTGTCTTGACAGAGGGGTCCACTTTACTCGGCCTTGTCGATCCCGGCGACATACTGCTGCGCAAGACGGGACGCATCGAGCATGTGTTCGAGGTCGTCGGGCAGGCGCAACTGACGCTGTTTCGCGTTCATACTGGCACAGCCTCTGCCAATACGTCGGCTCGGAACTTTGCGGAAATGTCGCGCGGTGTTAGCAGATCGACACGCACCCCAAGCAACTCCTGCAACTCGTACTGGATTCCGCCCAGGTCAAACAGCGTCGCGCCGGGCAATGCATCGACCAGAATGTCGATATCGCTGCCGTCCTCGTCTTCGCCGCGAACTACCGAGCCGAAGACCCGTGGATTCGTTGCCATGTTGGCTTCAACAATTCTGCGAATCTCCGCGCGATGCGCGTTTAGTGCGACAGAAGGCTTCACGAAAATCTCCGGTTGATAGGTTTATCATATACCCCCATTGGGGGTATATCAAGCGCTTTTTGAATTCCACTCTAAAATCTCACGAACATAAGCCCAAACCACGTCTGGCATGTTGCGAAAGTCCGTCGTGTCGGCCGGAGCCATCCACTTATCGAGGGTCTTCTCCGGCACGCTGATTCGTTTCGCGAACGCGGCTCGCGTCATACCCAGTGCGGTCATCGCCTCACGTAAAAATTCCTGCTGCGATTGCACCGCGCTTTGTTTCTTCGCCACCATCAAATTACCCCGCTTACTACTGAGGCCAGCCTGACCGGATCGCCGTCTATTAGACGTTTACCGGCAGACAGGCTGGAAACTCCAATCAATTGTTGTATGAGCTTCAGCGAACGTCCGTCGCGGTGCAGTTTGACCGCAAACGTGCGACGTGCAGCACTCGCATTGCCATGTTCGATGCCCGCCTGCTGATGCAGATGCCGCACAATTTCAGTAAGCGACTCGCAGGAATAGCTGACTGCGCCCGAGGGCGTTGTGCGACGCGTGAAGCTGAATGGCTCGCCCTCGCCGGTCAGAAACAGTGGTCCGCAAGGGTCCAGTCCACGATAGGCGGCCGGCGATGTAGTGATGCCATGCCTTGCGACGATTCGCGATTCGAGATAGGCATCAATTGCGGCGCAGGCTTTTGGTCCCGACCACACGAGCGGGCGCGTCTTGCCATTAAAGGCAATTTCGGACCTCACCGTTGTCTCAATCAGCGTGCGCCCATTGGCAGCTAAATAGTCGGACACTCCAGTTTTGCCACCTCATTCGGAGTCAGGCCTGTCCCTTAAAAAACCATGAGCAACGCAACATCGCGCGTCGCGTTTTGCCCGGTTACAGCAGCCACCTTCACCGCCGATAACAGGGGATTTTGCCATCCTGTAATGCACCCGATTTTGGTTTCATTACGAGGAAGTATGACAATCAGCGCGCCGGAAAGCAATCGACGAGCGTAGCGGCGTTTACTTCCTCGGAAAATTCACCCGGGCACGGACCCCGCGCGCATACTGGCCACACCTCCGGGAGAAACGCCATGGAACGGTCATTTGAGCAGACAGTCGTCGACCCGCGCATGCTGCTGCGCGACAGGTCCCCGTGTACCACCGACGTGACCGATGGCGCAGTCGTGTACCTCGCCGGCAACGCACTGCGCGGCGCACTCCTGAAGGCAGATGAACCCCATGAACTCGATGCCCCGTTCGCCGTGGATGCGTGGTTCGTCGGCCAGGTGGGAGAGAACCTGAAGGAGTGGTTTGAACACCCCCGGTTCACGCACCGGCCACGGCTGCCGGCGTGGGCGGTCGACGCACCGCCAACAGAAACGGCCGACTGATGCCGACCCGACGGGCCAGAAAATAAAAACGCCCACGGTTCCGGAGAACGCATGGGCGTGGGTCGAAATTATCAGACGCGGGGTCGCCTGCTACGCGAATGCCTGGCGGAACTGGTCGCCGGCGCACGGCTGGATGCGCGCGGCCGCCGCGCGCATCCAGCATGTCATCTCTTCGGAACGGTGCCCGACTGTGTTCGAGATACGTTTCTCACGGGCTTTCACCCATGCTCCGAAGTCAAAGGCCACGAGTCTGCCCCGGCGATCCAGTCGTACATTTTGACGTGCGACAGGTACCGGCCTTTGGCGCCGAACAAATGCAGCGCGGCTTCAGGAGGGAGGCGCCCTTCGAGGCCAGCGAGGATCGCATAAAGCCCCTCCTCCCGGTCTTCAAGGTTTCGTCGGCACACGGAGCCCAGACCGATAAGACGTGGAGCGTCAATCCATGGCTGCCAGCGCTCCCACACCGCCATCATCAACTCAAGGCTTCGGAGGTAATCGCTGATCCGTCGGCCCTGAATTACCGGCACTGGGATCGGGATAGTGTTGCGCACGACATCCGCGCTGCACGTTTTGGCCAGCTCGTTTTGCCATGCATAAATCACCCGCAAGACGCCTTCCAGCAGCATCGCCGTTGCGTTGATTCGATAGTCGATAGCCTTTTGATTGGCTGCTATCTCCTTTTCGACGCACATATCAGGCTGTGCATACCACGAGGCACCCGAGAAGGAAGCGAGTTCAACGTATTGCCCGTATGTCCATGGGTTACGGGAAAGTTAAAGGCAAATGGACACTGAAGAATCCAATAAATTCAGCGGCTTGCAGAAAGCCAACATGTCCATCCCGCGAAACGCAAAATGGACAAGCCCGCGGGAATGTGGTTGACACTGGATGGACCGCTAGCGCGCGCCCGCGCACCGACAGTCTAGGACCGCATTCTTGGAGGTCGCGCTACCGCGTCATGCCAGAGGGGTATCACGTGTCGAGATTTTGCTTCCGTATGCCGACAGGCTGTAGCCGACCCAGAATTGCCGTTCGACCCAACGCCGCCTCGACGGCAGCTTTCAAGAACACCGGCCATCCGCTCGAGTCAGATTGACCGGCATGTTGTCCAAGCCGGCCGTTCACGCCGTCGCGATAACGGCCATTCCGCAATGACCGCCCGAACGAATCGGACAGGCGCTATTGATAAAGGTTGTGCGATGCCTGCCCAAAGCCGAATGCCTGTGAGCGCGCCGGTGAGCCAGCGGGCAGGCGTCGCACAAGCCTCGACGGAGGAAACCTGATCCAAAGTCCTTAAAGCGGAGCACAGGGCCCAAGCGCAGCTTCTATGAGCTCATGCATTCCGTTCTGATGCAGCCAGATCGGATCTGCATTTCGTCGGATGAATTCATCGACGTCGATGCCATCAATTCTCTCTGGTCGCCTAACTCGCACTTGTTTGCCATTCGTAAATACAAACATGAACTGTCTTTTCCGTTCCTCTTTCGCGGCCTTTTGAGCAGGTGTGAGCTTCTTCTGTTTCGCCATTTTGCAATGATCCTCAATCGGCCGAACGCGGAATTAAGTGGACCACATCGGCGTCGCCAAGACGACGCGCGGTCCCCAATCTTGGATACATATTATTCCGACTTCCAAAGCCGTCAAAGGCAGCTTTGGAGCAAATTTGGGGCGAGGCTCGAACTGCTGGAGTCGGTCACATGCCGACCCCAAGAAATATCGGCAAGTCAACCCTTCTTTCGTCTTTCGATTTCTTGTTTCACACGTTCGATTTCAAGCCGTTTGGCTTCCTTTGTTCCCCATCGTGATGCTCTGCTCTGGGTGGCTTCGGCGGCTGCACGAATGCGTGCTTCGGCAGCAAGTTGATTGCCTCTGCGTTCGTCCAACTCCCTCATTTTGGCCGCTTGCCGCTCGGCGGAGCGTTCAGCCGCGATGGGTGTGGTTCGTTCAGGTAGGCCGGCAAGCGTCACAAGCTTGTCAATATTGTCCCAGGTGCTGATCCAGCCGTCGTTGTAGGCAAACTCGCCAATCAACGGGAGGTTGAGTGCCGTGTAGATGGGGATCCAGTTTTCTTCTTCGCCCTGTCGGCGACGCACAGCGAGTTTGGGATTGAACTGGTACCGCCCGGTGGATAAGCGCAGAAACAAGGATCTATTGTAGGCATAGTCTCTGTCGATTTCGTTCCTCGCCAGCACGCCAGAAAGATGCTGGCGCTTGTTGCGCTCTGGCCGCACTAGGTTAGCGGGTAAGTGTTGCCAGGCATCGAGGATGATTTGGGTCTGGAACGCGCTGTCTACATTGCGTCGTATCTTGCTGAATCGGGCTTTGAACAATACCCACAGGGTCTGGAACAGAAAGTATTCAGACAGATGCCGGTCGATGCGGACCAAGCGATCACCCGCTCTGACATCAATCCAGGGCGGAGCCAAGCATTCATAGATTGCCGCCAGCGGGCCAGCAGCGAACTTTGCATCGCCAAATGCCTGACGCAAAGCCCAGTGGAGAGCATTGTGACCATAATGATCGACGGCATCGCGGTCGGCACCGCGCTCCAGCAGGGCTTCTACCAGCGCCACATTTCCTGCAGCAGCTGCGGCCATTAGTGGCGTCTGGTTCATTGGCAGGCGATGATCGACGCCATGCTGGTCACACTGCCTGAGGATGTCCTTGAAGTGGTTGGCGAAGTAAGGGACGTAGCTCTTGCGGGCGAACACCGCGCGCTGCCGATCAAAGGTCCGTGCCTGCTCGAATTTCGCCTCAACTGCCAGCCACTCGGCGAGCTGCGGTTCGTCGAAACAGGTGGCATAGTCAAAGAGTTGCTGCTTGCCCTTGTTGCCCGGAGACTGCTCGCGGAAGACCTTGATCAGCAGTTCCCTGACTTTGGCCTCATCGAACACCGGCCAAGGCACCGGAACCTGCTTCAAGATGGTGCGGCGGATGGCCTCCGCCTGCTCCTGCTTGCCCTGAAGTTCGAGTTTGCGTGCTTCCTTCTGCCAGTCTTCGAGCGTGGATTGTTTGGCCTCGATCTTGGTCTGGCCGACGACGAGATCCAGCAACCCGAACAACTCATGCCCTGTGTCCGACTCGATCATGTAGATGTTCTTGATGGCGCGCGTCAGCGCTACATACAGGGCATTGACGAAGAACTTATAGACTTCGAGCGACTTGTCACTCTTGTCTTTGGCGCGTTTGTAATCCAGTGTCTCGACCGCCAGATCGGCCTTGGCGACGCCCTCGACGATATCGTTGAACTCGCCGCGGTGATCCGAGATGAAGCGGTAGAGCACGATGTTCTCGTATTCGAGACCCTTGGCTTCGTGGATCGAAAACAACAGCGGCGTGGCAAAGTGCTTGCGGGCGTCGGCCTTGTCCTCGTCGCGCATTACCAGGACGGCGAACTGGGTGGATTGGCGAATCTTCTGGTCCAGTTCGCGCTTGGTGGCGTCCTTGTCGGGTATCAGCGTAACTTGGCCGGCCTCGCCGCCGACGGCCTGAACCAGGAAGTTGCTCTCGCGGTCGATGGAGCCGAAGCGCCGCTGCTTGATCTTGAGCAACTGATTGGCGACGCGAGTGGCCTCCAGGCCGTTGCGAAAATTGGCCTTTAGCACGCGCAATTCCTGCCGCTCGGCCAGTTTCGGGTCCTTCCAGAACAGGCTCTTGACTTGGCTCCAGGAAAAGAAATTGGGATGGACAATCTGGTTGGAATCCCCGCAGAGCATGAAGTGGCCAGGCTTCTTCAGGGTTTTCAGCACGAGCGCGAGTTGCACGGTGGTGATGTCCTGCACCTCGTCAATAACCACGAAGTCGTAGCGCGGCGCAGCCAGCGCTTGCCAGTCCTGGGCGACAAGATTCAGGTCGTAGAGCTTTGCCTCGTCCAGCCAGGCGCGATACTTCTCAAACAGATTGTAGAGTTGGTCGCGACGTTCTACGGGAAAGATCGATTGACGCACTCCCAGTGCTTGGTACTCGTCACGCGACATGACACCGCCCGACCCGGCAGCAATCACGCCGCGAATCTCCTCGAAAGCCTGATGGGCTTCGACATCCTTGAAGTTCTGCCGTATACGGGAGTACCAGCCCGCAAAGTCACGCCAGCTAGCCTCGCGTCCTGCCGGAACGCGGATCGACTCGACAAACTCCCGGTAGGACAGAAATACGGCATCCTGACCGCCATGCTCAAAACCGTTGGCGTAATAAAGGTCGCGGGCGCTTTGCGCCAGGAAGGCGGAGTGAGTGACGTAGAGGACCTCACCTTCGGCAAGCTTGAGCTTTTCAAGCGTCAATGCGGTCTTGCCGCTGCCAGCGCTGCCGACGACAACCAAGGGAGGTGGCTGTCGGTAAATGGTCTCCTGCGTGTCATCAAACGAGATCGGTTTGTCGAGCAGGTGAATGCCGGTACGCTCGGAATGAAGGTAGCGTAGAGCTTGCGCCTCCCTGATGGCGTCATCAGCGCTGATGTCTGGAATTTTGCTCTCGTCAATCGCCGCGCCGCGCAGGAAACGTGACTTATCGTAGGCGTGGTTGGCGATCACTTCCAGCATCAGTGCGCAGACTTCATCCCCGTGGCGCACCAGCGAGAACAACAGCCGGTCGGCATCATCCAGCTTCGCCCGGTAGAACTTGCCGTGGCTCAGATTGGCGAGCTTCTTGACTTGGGCAGCACGGAAGTCGTGGCGAGCGATGGCCGCGGACACCTTGTCGTAGCTGGCTTTGACGCGTGAGGTGTCGAGGCCCGTGTATTCGAGAATCTTCATAAGGCGATGACGTTGAGGACAAGTGTAAGAGCAAGAATTCTCTCATGTCCGTCTGGCCTGCCAAACTCTATAGCAAGTCTCCGGTCATTCTTGAACGGCAGTTATCCGACCTGAACCGGACGCCCTATGACAGAGTATTTCTTCATGCTGAATGACGGGTTTTGGCCGTTCGGAGCCCGACGACGATCGGTTCAGGACGATACGTCGGGGTGCTTCATCTCTCCCTGAAGCGCTCGTTCAAAATCCCTACCGGGGTGTTACGCGTCACTTCACCATCTCGGCTCGAGGGCAAGAATATGGCCTTCATACGTGCCGTCGGCCTTGCGAGCGATGCGCACATTGATCTTCGACAGAAACTTGGCCGGTGTTGCGAGCCACTTCAGCACCGCCAGTTTTTCGTCACCGCCGGGGATGTCGTTTCCAGTGTCTTGTTCCGTTAGAATATCTTGCAACATACCGGCGGCGAGATCGGGTACGCTCAGCAGATCGTCAAGATAGCTTTTTTCCAAAAACGATTTGCCAAACCCGAGAACGTCGAAACCGTGCGCCATGTACATCGCGCCGATGTTTCCAAACAGTCTTTGCGTGTCGGCAAATGACCGATCTTTGGCATCTTCGTTGATTTGGTCGGTATCGCTGTACCAGAGCAGTCGCTGTTGGTCATACGTCATCGCCGCCGTGAGCGCCGCGAGAATGTGCAGCACGCGCAGGACTTTCTCGCCGACGTGGCCAGTCCATTTTCCGAACCCACCCTCTTCGAGCTGCTTTGCAATTGATGCGTGTGCCTCACTTTTGGTCATCCCGAAGACCGAACCGATCTTCTTATCGATCGCCACAGTGACGACTGCTCCGTGGATGAGGTTATCGATTAACTCTAGGTATTCGGGCAGAGCGCGGCTCCTCGGCCCAAATTTGAGGTCTTTATATTTGAACTCGCTGTAGGGATCGTGAATCTTGTGCTTCTGTCGAAGCGCGCGCATATGCGTTTGGAAAGGGCCATTCTTGTCTAGTGCGACGAACAGAAAGGAATACGTGCTGTAGCGCGCATCGCCATGCTCACCACCGTAGTCGGACATGACCGCGATCTTGGTGTCGTCGGAAAAGTCGGGGAGCTCAGGGATCGACTCAAGCACTCCGCCCAGCACGTGGCAGAAATAGTGATGCTCGGGCTGGATGCCTGGCAGCTTGAAAGGGCCGCGTTTGCGGATTTTCTGCTGTAGCGGCCCGACGGCGATTAGCTTGACGCGAGTGTGCACTCTAACAGCCAGATCGATCAGCACCTTGAGTTTTTTCTTCTTGAATGGGGGTTCCATAGGTCTGCTGGTGAATATCCTTGAATTTCGACTCCGGCGAAGCGGAGCTACCTTCGTTCCAATACCAGGCACAAGAGACGTTTGGGATTTCCGGTGTTGGACGTCGCGCTAAATGAGTTCGGCGATGCAGACAATGACCGACGCTGCTGGAACGAGCACCCCTGCGCACACAGTGTCCAGCCGTGTCCCCGGGCCCTTGTAGTTAGAAGTTTCTCGCAGGTTTCCCGGCTGCATAGTCGAGACCGTCACGGAGCGCACATATAGTCGCGGTGTCGTCCACCCTAATCCATGTTTCGGGCTTCGCGCGTTCGTCGGAAGGTGTCATTGACAAGTCAGCCTTTGTAATCGCGGCGTGATACCAGCCCACAAGATCGAAACCGATCGCGGATGCAATGTGCTCCGCTTCCCAGCGGTCCGGCTCTCGGCCTTCCTGAACAAGTGCGTCGAGAATCGCGCCGATGAAACCTTCGACAATCTCTTTCTTTCGATACTCCGCCGCGGCGCGGAACTCTTCGTTGCTGGGCATCGCGCCCATGATTGCATCTCGGTCCATTGGTTCTCTCTATGTGGTCGTTGTGCGGTACGTCAAACACATTGTACGACGGGCAGAAACGACAGCTTAGTCCGCCCACAGGTCAACGGCTATCCGGCAGGTTGCGGGGTGGACCAGCCGTTCGAATGGCGGCTTTTTAGGAGGGTTGAGCGGCAGCAATTGGCCGTCTGCTACCCGCGGGCGACACATGCCTGCCCACGAGTGCGGTCGGCCTTTCAAACAACGACGTTCCCAGATAGATGCAGGCTAGGTGTCTTCGTCAGAGAATCCGGAGATACCGGATTTTCCCAATACGCGGCGAGCGCTTCAGGATCAGGTCTGTAATGTATTCAGGCAAGAGCGCGCGCGGCACATTAGCCGGGATATCTTCGACGAGCTGCGATGGAACTTGGACGATAAATTCGTCCGGCGCATTCTTCAGGCTGTGTTCATAACTGACGCGGTAATCCATGACTGTCCTGACCTTGGAGGGCGATCCTTCTGTGCCGGATTTTATCAGCGTACGGCGCAGCGAGTCCGCATTACGGCGATAACCATTCGGCGAGCTTCGACCAGCGACGTTCCGTTTGCTTGCCCTTGACCGCAATCGCCAGTGCGCGCTTTTGCCCGACCAGTACAACGAGGCGCTTGCCTCGCGTGATGCCGGTGTAGATCAGGTTCCGCTTGAGCATCATGTAGTGCTGCGTCGAGACGGGAATCACCACAACCGGGTATTCCGATCCTTGGGATTTGTGGATGGTCGTCGCGTAACACAGCACCAGCTCATCAAGTTCGCCAAATGCGTAGGTTACGATGTGCTCATCAAAGGTCGCGGTGAGCTCCTGCTCTTCAGCGTCGATGTGGGTCACAAATCCGATGTCGCCGTTATAGACGTCTTTGTCGTAGTTGTTCTCGATCTGCATGACCTTGTCGGCGACGCTGAAGCGGTAGCCAAACTTCTCGATACTGTGTTCGCCCGGCGGGTTCAGCGCCTCCTGCAACATCTGGTTGATGCCGCGAGCGCCGGTGAGACTGCGGTTCATCGGGCACAGCACCTGAATATCGCGCACGGGGTCCAGCTGGAATTTTCTGGGTAGCCGGGTCTTGACCAGGTCTACGACGGTCTGAGCAATCGCTTCGGGTTCGTCGGCCGGCACGAAATAGAAATCCGACTCTTCGCCTTTTCCCGGCAGGGACGGAAACTGCCCCTGATTGATCTGGTGGGCGCTCCGGACGATGCGCGACGTGGCGGCCTGCCGGAACACCTCGGTCAGGCGCACGACAGGCACCGCGCCCGACTCGATCAGATCCGAGAGAACCTGTCCGGGGCCGACGGACGGCAGCTGATCCACGTCCCCGACGAAGATCACCGCAGTGGCGTTCGCCACCGCCTTCAGCAACTGGTTCGCCAGCGGCACGTCGACCATCGAGCACTCGTCGACCACCAGCAGATCACATTCGAGCGGCGACTCCTCGTTGCGCTTGAATTGCCCATTGGCCGGATTGACTTCAAGCAGCCGGTGGATCGTCTTCGCTTCTAGGCCGGTCGATTCCGACAACCGCTTGGCCGCCCGTCCGGTTGGTGCGCACAACAGCGCGTTCACCTGTTTTGCACGCAGGATCGTCAGTATCGAATTGACCAGTGTCGTTTTCCCGACGCCTGGGCCGCCGGTGATGACCAGCAGCTTTGACGACAGAGCCAGACGGATCGCCTGCTTCTGGCTATCGGCAAGCTGGATCGCAAGCTTCTGTTCAACCCACGGAATTGCCTTGTCGGCGTCAAATGCGGTCCATGGCGGCGATCCGGACTTCAGGCGCTTCACCTGCAAGACGATGGAACGCTCGGCGTTGTACAGCGGCGCGAGGAAAACGCTTGGAACGCCGTCAACGGTATCGGCGATCACGACTTCCTCTGCCAGTTCCTGGTCGATCGCATCCTCGATGATGGGTTGCGGGATTTCGAGCAGCTTTACTGCAAGCGACACGAGCTGGCTCCGGGGCAAGCCACAGTGGCCTTCTCCGGCTGCTTCTGACAACGCGTAGGAGACGCCGGCCCGCGCACGCAGCGGGGAGTCATGTGCGATACCGATCTTCTGCGCGATGGTATCGGCCGACAGGAACCCGATGCCACGAATGTCCCGGGCCAACCGGTATGGATTTTCCGTGACGATCGCGATGGCGTCCTGGCCATAGGTCTTGAAAATCCGCACGGCGCGGGACGTCGAAACGCCATTGCCATGCAGGAAGACCATGATCTCGCGGATGATCTTCTGGTCAGCCCAGCCAGAGGTGATTTTCCGGGCGCGAACTTCCCCGATCCCATCGACCTCTCGCAGCCGCGCGGGCGTTTGCTCAATGACATCGAACACGGCGGCACCGAAGGCCTTGACCAGCCGGCCGGCGTACACCGGACCAATACCCTTGACCATTCCGGAGCCGAGGTAGCGCTCGATGCCGGTCAGCGTGTTCGGTGGCGAAATCCTGACGAAGACTGCCTTGAACTGTCTGCCGTGCTCGCGATCCGTGACCCATGTGCCCGATGCCGAGGCGTACTCGCCTGGCGCTACGGTCGGAGTATGCCCGACCAGGGTGATGAGTTCACGCTCGCCCTTGACCTTCAGGCGTAGGACGCAGAAGCCGCTATCGGCGTTGTGGAACGTAACGCGCTCGACGAGTCCAGCGAGGCGATCCGGTTCGGGCCTGGGCGCGGCGTTAGGTGGACTTGCTGACATGAGCGAGGCATGGCTTGTCGTATAGCCACTGAAATGCTGACACGATCGGCATCCTACCGTGTAACACGGCGAGCGAGTTGTAGATGTCGAAGATAATGCGGGTCATCTTCCCTGACAGACACACCAATTTTTCCCAATGAACACGTTGAACGAAGTGCTCCCCCGCCTCACTGTCGACCAGTTGAAATCGCTGATGCGCTGGCTTCCTGATGCCTCCCCCACCGGCAGGAAAGACCTGCTGGTCGGGGCGATCCTGCGAAGTCTCGCCGGGGACGGGCTGTGCGCACTCTGGGATCGTCTGGACGACATCCAGCGTATGGCGGTGGCGGAGACCGCGTACGCCCTGGACGGTCTCTTTGATGGAAACCGGTTCCGGGCGAAATACGGACGGTTGCCCGATTTCACGATCAAGGAGAATGGCCGCCGCTATTCGTATTATGGACCGCCGACTGCGTTGGGCCTTTTTTTGTACCACCAGGATGGGTGTTACAGCCTGCCCGATGATCTGCGCGAACGATTAATAGCCTTCGTGCCCGAACCCGAGCCCGTCAGGCTGAGCACAATCGAAACGCTTCCGAAGGAGATCGGCGAAGACCCGCTGATGGTGCGACACACCGAGCGCGATGCCATGGTGGATCTGTCGGTTCTGCTGCGTTTGACGGATCAGGGCAAGATCCAGGTCAGCGACAAGACATCGCTGCCCGGCGCAGCCACGCTGCGCCTGTTGACGGAGAGCCTCGCTGGCGGCGATTTCTATGCCGATAAACCCAAGCAGGATCAAAGGGGTCAGGAAATCGGCCCGATCAAGGCGTTCTCGTGGCCACTCATGCTTCAGGCTGCCGGACTGGCGCAACGGAACGGCAGCAAACTGGCGTTGAGCGCAGGGGGGCGGAAAGCTTTGGCTTCCGCCCAAGCCCGCGTATTGGGCGCGATCTGGAACAAATGGCTTAAATCCAGCCTCTTTGACGAGTTCAGCCGTGTTGACGTCATCAAGGGGCAGAAATCGAAAGGTCGCGTCATGACCGCGGTCGCGCCGCGTCGTGCCGCTATCAATGAAATACTGCGGCTCTGTCCGGTTGAAGCGTGGATCGACGTCGATGACTTTTCCCGGTTCATGCAGGCGACCGGTCACACGTTTGACGTATCGCACAACCCGTGGAAGCTTTACGTCAGCGACCAGCAATATGGCAGCCTGGGTCACGATGGCTACCATAGCTGGGAGATCCTGCAGTTGCGCTATCTGCTCTGCGTCCTGTTCGAATACGCCGCCACCCTTGGCATCATTGATGTCGCCTACATCGAACCGACTGAAGCGCGTAACGACTTTGGCGACCTGTGGGGGACGGACGATCTGGAATTCCTTAGCCGCTACGACGGCCTGATCTACTTCCGTGTGACGCCGCTGGGTGCCTGGTGCCTCGGGTCGGTCGAGGATTACACGCCCGCCCCGATCCAGCCGAGCGTCAGGCTTTCTGTCTTGCCCAGTCTGCAGGTAAATGTCGTCGGCGGAAACCTGTCGACGGAAGAATCGCTGACGCTGGATACCTGGGCCGTAGAGTCAACGGACAAAAGCTGGCGGCTGGACCGTCAAAAGGCCGTTGGAGCGATTGAGAAAGGGCGCGACATTGCCGAACTTCGGGCGTTTCTTCAGGCACGGGAAGACCAGCTCCTGCCCGAAACAGTGGAGTCCTTCATCAAGACCACCGAGAGGCAGGGCAAGGCGCTGAAAATCTCCGGCACCGCATTGCTGATCGATTGTGAGAATGCGGAAATCGCCGCCTCGATCGCCACGCATAAGGAAACAGCCAGTTTGTGTCTACGCGCCGGCGATCGACAACTGGTGGTCCGGCTTGAAAACGAAGAGAAATTCCGGAACCAAATCCGCATTCTGGGCTTCGGCATGACTGTCTGAGGCGCCGGCTCGCGGAGCATCAGGCAACGCCAGCACCCCCATCTACGGCCAGGTGCACGTCCCAGCCTTGGAGGCTTGCGGCTCGTCGCGACGGACCGCATCCGACCCCAAGCCGCCGATCGATAGAAGACGGCGAACGTCCGCACGCCATCGCTGATAGGACATTCGCAATCCGACGTGCCAGCACTTTGGTTGTTCGCGCCGGTCGTGGCAATTGAGGAGTAGAACGGAAGATGCGTCCCTATCACCCAACAGATCTCACGAAATCACCTGGTAACCAGTAAAAGAACTATTTCTGCCATGTCGTCTGAAGTCCGTCTTTTGGTAGCGGCCGCGCGGCCGCGCGCGTTTGATTTGTACCCTACGTCAGGTGATGATGATCATCGGAGACATCGGTACTGCGATCTCTTTGCCGACGATAATAGGGTATTCGCGGCCAGCTAATGAATCCCGCGCGCGCTACCGGGGCGCAATATCCCGTCGAACCCGCTTGATATGTTGCTCCACGTAGAACCCTGCCGCTTCCGCATCACCACTCACAATTGATTCGTAAATAAGTCGATGCTCGGATGCGTACAGACGTATCCGTAAAGGATCGAAGATCCCGTCGTCCTTTAGCCTTTTCCACAACGGCTGATCCATCGTTTTTGCCACTTCATCGGCGATCTTGACTAGCAAAGCGTCACCGGTCATGACCGCCAGTTGGCGGTGGAACATTCTGTCGCTGTTGTTCCAAAGCGAGCGCTGCTCAGGATCGGTAATATCCTGGATCGTCTCCATCTCCGCAAGGTATTGCTCAGCCAGGCGATCGCGCTTGCCCCGTGCGGCGGCTCGGCGCGCGATTGCTGGCTCGAGGATGAATCGCGTTTCAAGCGTTCCCGTTGGGCTGAAATCCGGTTCCGCATTGTGGGCTCCATGATTGCCGTCGCCGTTAAGTAGACGCTCAGAGGCCTCAGACGAGACGTAGGTACCGGAATTTCGCTTCGTCACGACGAGCCCTTCGTTCTGAAGCGCCCCTATCGCCTCTCGAACCGCAGGCCGGCCAACGCCGTAGATCGCCGCAAGTTCGCGTTCCGATGGCAGCCGTGACTCCGCCGCGAACCGTCCTGTGCGGATCTCCTCCTTGATCTTCTCCTCGACCTGCTCATAAATCTGCAGGGGTCTAAAATTCGATTCGAGCTCCTGCCGTGTCGTTGCCATCTCACTTCCTTTCGTTTCCTGAAGCCCGATGCGGAGAGGCTCTCCTGCCGCGGACGAATAATTATCATACGTTAGCGACATGTTGCCATCTCCCGATTCGACCACGCATGAAGGGTTTTCCATGACCCGCAGGCAAAAAGGCGCGGCTGCATCCCATTTCAGAATGCGCCGCGAAGGCTCCAAGGAGATAGGCCTAAAGGTGTTGACGTCAGTGTGCCAGCTACGGTCGAAGCGGCACCTGGAAACATCGCCCTCTACCGCACCAGGAACCCGTAGGTCAAAGGATCGCGATCGTCGATCAACCACGTCCCGTAGCCGCAGATGAACGCATTCCCTTCGATTTCGGGAATCACTGCATCGAATTCACCGCATTTCGTCTCACCAAGCACCCGGCCCTTGAAGATCGTTCCGATGATCGACTCGTTCACGAGCGTTCCATCCGACGGTAGCCTGCCGCGCTGGTGGAGCTGGGCGACGCGGCCCGCGGTGCCTGAGCCTGTCGGCGACCGGTCGACCTCGCGATCCGCAAAAATGCAGCAGTTCGCCTGTGTCGACCCTGCATGACGTGGCGTATTCGAAATGATCGTGCCGTAGAGACCGCTGATTTCCGGAATCTCTGGATGAACGATGTCAAACGCTTCGTTAGTCGCCCGCGTGATCTCGTCACCGAACTGCTTCAGTCGATCAACGTTGTGTTCGCCCACTGCCATATCGTATTTGGCACCATCGACGTAGAAGTAGAACGCGCCTCCGTAAGCGATGTCTCCTGACACGGGTCCGAATGTTGGCGTATCGACGGTGACGTCCTTTTTCCAGACGAATGACGGCACGTTTACAAAACGCACGTTCCCCGCATTTTCGCCGTCCCATTGGACGAAAGCTTCAAGAAATCCACAGGGCGCGTCGATGCCCACCCGCGTCTCGGGCGATGTGCGCTCAATCCACCCAAGTTCAACCGCCGCGGTGGCCAGCGCAATAGTTCCGTGGCCACAATGCGGACTGTAGTCTTTGTTCTGCGTAAAAATGATCCCGAAGTCCGCGCCTTCACTTACGGGCTCAGTGAGGAAGCCTCCGTACATATCGGCATGGCCACGAGGCTCCAGCATCATGGCGCGCCGTAACTCATCCGCATGCTTCTGGATCCACTCCCGCCTCTCCACGATGGTTTTCCCCGCCAGACGCGGGAAACCATTGGTGATGATGCGGAACGGTTCACCACCCGTGTGCATCTCGATCGTATTAAGTGTCCTGGTGATTCGCATAGATACTCCGTCCTGCTTATTATTTCGATGGGATCCTAGTTGCCGTAAGTTACGACAGCGGCATCCTTGAACGTGTACACAGTCGTCCCCGAGCTCTTCAGATCATGATGTACGTCGAACGAGTAGTCCCCAGCCACGCCCGTATACGTGGACTTGGAGAGCTGAGCAACAATCTTGGCACGATCCGTTGTCGTGCCTGCCTTCACCATAGCGTCGGCCAGCAGCTTCATGCCGTCGTAATAGCTCACGCCGTATACCTGCGTATCGACGTTGAAAGTTGACTTGTACTTCTTCAGGAACGCGCTACCTGCAGGCGTCTTGTCCAGTGAGACCCCACCTTGCGAGCAATATGCATTTGCACCAGCGGGACCTGCGATCTTGGCCATATCAGAAGTACAGATTCCGTCGCCGCCCAGCAGCTTGGCCCGTAGTCCGAGCTGACGCATCTGTTTGACAAGCGGGCCGCTTTGCGACGCGTAGCCACCATAGAAGATTACGTCCGGGTTCGTAGCTTTGATCTGAGACAGGACCCCCTTGAAGTCAACGGCCTGGCCGTTCGTGTATTGCTTGTCGACAATGCTAAGTCCGCGTGCCTTTGCCACGGTCATGAACTCTTCAGCCACGCCTTGGCCGTAGGAGGAACGGTCGTCGATAACCGCCGCGGTCTTCGCTTTAAGCGTGTCGACAGCGAAATTTGCCATTGCTGCACCGAGTTGCCCGTCGCTTGCTCCGATCCGGAATACTTCGTCAAAACCTTGAAGGGTCAAAGCGGGGTTTGATGCCACCGAAAGCATCGGAATTCCGGCGTTGTGATAAAGCCGTGACGCGGGAATCGCCACCCCTGAGTTGTACGGCCCCAAAACTGCGGCCACCTTGGCGTCAACCAGTTTTTGCGCGACCTGCACCCCAATTCTCGGGTCAGCCTGGTCATCTTCTGATACCAATTTGAAAGTTACTCGACTACCCGCAACGGTGATGCCGGCGTTGTTCAGTTCATCAACCGCCATGCGGGCGCCGTTCTCGTTATCCTTGCCTTCAGACGCTTGTGCCCCGGTCAAAGGGCCAGAAATACCAACAAGAACAACCTGTTGAGCGTTAGCGGTGCCAACGACGAGAAGCGCGGCAACCGTCAATGCCGAAGAGACCAATTTTTTCATCGCACACCTCGAGTGGTTAAAGTACACTGGATTCAATGTAGACCACTTTTGGTTCGATTTGCAACCATTGCGAGCGAAAATCTCGCAGGGGTTTTCCCTTGGCCGCTAGCGCTCGCAGAACAACGGCCGGGAACCACGATAAGGAACGCTCGTTTCAACTATGAACACTCCCAACTCCCAAACTCCCGGCATCATCGGCTATGTGACACCGTGGAGCGCACACGTCGGTCAGGATCTCGCGTTCAAAATCAGTTCGCGCGACGGTCGCACTTTTACGGCGACGATTGTGCGCATCGATAGTTGTGATCCGAACCCTAACGGGCCGGGGATGAAGCTAGTCCCGTTCGATGCCCAGCTCGAAGGCCCCTACGCAGGACAGGAACAGCCCGTATTTCCTGGCTCCTGCGCTTATGGACCGATGCCGGCATTGAAGGACATTCGGCGCGTCACGCTCGAGCTGACGGTTCAGCCCACTTTGGTTGGCGTCTCCTTGCAGACATTGGTCGCCCTTCAGAACCACGATGGCAGTCATGGAGTAGCGATCGCCCTCACCTGCGGTGAGCTTGTTTTTCAGAGTCTGGCGACAGGGGAAAAAATCAAAACTGGGGTATCGGTTGCGTCCGACCTATGGACGAACCTGCAGATACTGATTGATGTCGACGGGCACGTTCAGGTGATCTGCACAGGCACATGCGCGCGCGAAGAGGCATTCAGGAACACAACGGAGTTCACGGTGCCGTTCGCTGCTGCATCGTTTGACGGTACGATTGTATGCATTGCGGCTGTCTGGAAAGGACATCCAGAACAGGCCTTCAACGGTTTCATTGAAAGCCCCGCAATGCGGATGACCAGCAACGAGTCACGCGACGATCAGTCCCGAGATGCGCTACTGGCACACTGGGACTTCAGGCCAACGCTCGATCACACGCGCGTACCGAACCTGGTTGATCGCGATGCCGCATTGGTGCTCGTCAACGCTCCGATGCGAGCGGTCAGGTCGTCAAGGTGGACCGGGCGGGAACTCGACTGGAAGCATGCACCGGATGAGTACGCCGCGATCCGGTTTCATGCTGACGACCTGTCCGACTGCGGCTGGCAAACGTCGATAAATTTCAGAATTCCGGCTGACATGCCATCAGGAGTCTACGGGCTGCGCGTGGACAATGGAGAATGTGTCGACACGATCCCGTTCTACGTCACGGTTGCTTCGGAGGGAAAGCATGCGCGCATCGCGTTTCTTGCACCCACGCTGACCTACCTGGCCTATGCCAACAACGCCCGTGGGAATTTTTCGGGAGCACTTGCTGATCGCGTGGAAAAATGGGACGCCTATCCCCACAACCCGGATGTCGTAACCGCGTTTGGCACGTCAACGTATAACTACCACAGTGACGGGTCGGGTATAAGCCTGTCGTCCCGCTTGCGCCCGATTCTCACAATGCGTCCTGGCTACCTGACGTTCCACGACGAGCATGGGTCAGGCCTGCGCCATTTTTCCGCTGACTCCCATCTGACCAACTGGCTGAGAGAAAAAGGATTTGAATTCGACGTCGTCACCGATGAGGATCTCGATGATCGAGGTGTCGACGCCTTGAAACACTACGATGTTGTTCTTACCGGCTCGCACCCCGAGTACCATACACGCCGGATGCTAGACGCGCTACTGGCGTACCGGTCTGCCGGCGGAAGCCTTATGTATCTCGGTGGCAACGGTTTCTACTGGAAGATCGCCCGGGCTGCATCAGCGCCGCATCTGCTTGAAATTCGTCGCGCCGAGGCGGGCATGCGGGTATGGGAAAGTCAGCCCGGCGAGTACTACAACCAGCTGGATGGCGAGTACGGAGGTATGTGGCGTCGAAACGGATTGCCGCCACAAAAAGTTGCGGGAGTGGGGTTTACCGCGGAGGGAGACTTCCGGGGCACATTCTATCGCCGCACGCCGGCCTCGTTTTCTGCCGAACATGCCTGGCTGTTCGCGGGGGTAAAGGCAGGACCAGCAGAACCACTTGGGAACTTCGGCTTATCTGGCGGCGGCGCTGCGGGCTTCGAAATTGACCAGACTGCGACCGACCTCGGCACGCCCGCCTACGTGACAGTCGTCGCGTACTCCGACAATCACGATGCCAGCTTTGTGACCGTGCCCGAGGAGCTTCTCTTCAATCGAATGGTCGGCAAACCTCGGGTGCATAGTGGCATTCGAGCCCACATGATCTGCGGTTTCGGACCGAATGGCGGCGGACTATTCGCTGTGGGTTCCATCTGTTTTCTCGGAAGTCTTTACTGCGCCGGTTACGACAACGATGTCTCACAAATCGTCGAGAACTGCTTGCGTCGTTTTCTGGCCGCCTCCCTTACCGCCACCTCCCGCAGGTTGCTCGTATAGCAAGTGTGCTCGGGCGCGTGGTCATCAATGAAGGCCGATCCGTGACGCGGGCGTGTACAAGGTCTGGGGTCATCGATTCATACGCAGCGTAGCCAGCGAGCAATCGGGAGCAGGGATCACACGCCCGCAACGGCTGTTGTGCGCCGAGCTTCAGACATCCAGGCGTCGGGCGCGAAGGTCGCTAAATGGCCGACCTCTGCCCACTTCTGCCGTTCGGTGCGTCAACATGTGAGCGGCCACATTCCGTGGTGCAGCGGTCATCGATCGTGACCTGGGCTATTCCCGGGCCTTCGCAATGCCTCAAAGGATCGTTGGAGGCGGCAACCAGGGAATTCTAAAGAAAACACGCGGGCGGCCGTTAAGAGGTTGGATAAGCGATCCATCCCTAACTTCGGCGCGCGATGCATGGGCAGAACAAAATATGAGACCAGAAGTCACTGAGCCAACAAGCACGCCTTACCTCCAGATAAGCGTCGACGACCCGGCGCTTATCTCGGTTCCATCGCCTGTCGTACGGCTGCCCCCCAAACAATTGGCGATCGAGATTGCGTCACGTATCGGCGCTGCGGCGGCGCTTTCAGTGTTTCTCGCTGCCTCGATCATCCAGTTTGCGAAGAACCCTTCGCGAATTACGTTATTACTTTTCGTATTTACCGCACTACTGGACGTGGGGTTGGTTGTGTTCACCCGCGTTGTGCGCGAGAGGGATTGGGCTCGGTCGATGATTCCTACAACCCTAGGCCGGGATGGCGCTAGTGGTTTCGGCGGGTTCCTGCTTCGACGGGCGGCCCGACTGCACCATCCCTCCTGAGAAACAAA
>NZ_JBNDMQ010000073.1:0-19550 GCF_050436665.1 Paraburkholderia sp. EB58
GCAAAGCTTGCGCTCCCGTGCTGACGCAGCGCGTCCAGGAACACGTGCGAGAGTCCCTGCGCTTTCATGTACGCGAGTGCGTCTTCGTTGATCTGGTAATCGCCATGACCCGCACGCAACAACTCCAGGAAATTGATCCGGCTCTTCGAGTACGTGCTTTGAAACCAGGCGAAATGCTCGTTACCGATGTGAGTGACGTAGCCGTTCTTGCCTTGATGTCGCATGCCGGTATCATCAACCGTCACATACGACGAGAGCGCCAGGCCAGTCGATAACAGCCCATCTTTTTCCGCATGAAAGCGCTCCTTGCCCACTTGCAGTAGCGCGTTCATCTGCCCGGACGAGACCTCGATGCCCCATTCCCGAAGTTGCTCGCATAGCAGCGGCTGCGTGACGTGACAATGGTGATGTTGATAAAGCACATAGCTCGCCAGCGTCGGGCCGAAATGTCCTCCGTGGACTGCCTGCGGAAGTTGCCCGATCAGGGTCTGGCCGTCTGGCGTCTCCCAGCGTGCCAGCCGATATCGCGTATTGCGTGATTCGATCACCAGGTCCTGGACCACGAAATCACGATAGCCCTTGAATCGGGAGCCCGGCGGGATCGGCTCTGCCGGTTCGATCACTTCGTCACGATCGATCTTCAGTTGCCACGTCTTGCTCTTCTTCTCTGATCCGGGTCGTTTGGCCGGTTTCCCATTCTGCGTTCGATCCGGCTCGGCGGCGTTTCCGGCATCCTCGTTCATGCGGCTCGGCTTGAACGTCGGACGCATCTTTTCGCCTTTGAGCACCGCGACTTCGTCTTTCAGATGCCCCATCTCTTCCTGCTGGCGATGGATGATTTCGACCAGTCCGTCACCCCATGCGAACAGCTCCATGACCGCTCGCGTCCGATCAGCTTCGGCGACATGCGGCGCCGCAAGTTTCTTCATCACGATGGCCACCAGACTACGCGAGCTTCCTGGCTTTCCTGAGCTGGCTGGCTTCCTGTTCCAGTTGCTCGACCTCCTGCTGCAGGCCATTAGCCACGGCTGCCAACTGCTCGACCCATGCGAGCACTTCGCGCTCCTGCGGCGTTAGCGCTTCTCGTGCGAAGTCGGGTAGTACGAATTTTTTGGGGAGAGTCACGGGCGCGGATCAAATGATGTTGGCGCGACAAACGTTAACATCACACTCCGTCGTTTACAAGCGCAATTCGTCACCGGGTGCGAGCAAGTTATCGGCCCATCTTCCCTGCAGGTTCACAGCCAGCGGCGCACAGACGCCCTCGTGCTCGCCCCAGGTTATTGAGAAGTTACGCTTCCCGAGCCTCCATCTACCCACACTTTTTACTGACGAACCTGAAATTATTAGGTGAAGCAATCCCAGCGAGAGCGTCCGCTTCCGACGTCCCCTTCCTCAGGCAGACGATCACCTCATAACCCCGGGAAGGGGCGCCATAACGCATAGACGAGTTGTCCCAGTTCAACCGAACCTAATTTCCGGGCGTGCCTAACGAACCTCCTGTTACTCATCGGCCCTCCGGGCAAAAGGCCCAAAGGTACCGGGTTACGGAAATTCGAAATGCGTTTCGGGCTACGGCCCGACGCGGCGACGAGCTTGCTGCGTGGCTCGATTACGCCGATCCTGAGGTGGCTCCTATACGCCGATCATCGAGTGGCTCGAATGCGCCGATCCTGCACTGGCTCGATTACGTCGATCATCTGGTGGCTCGATTACGCCGATCCCGGAATGGCTCCAATACGCCGATCCGTGACACCGACCGCAAAGGGGCACACTACTTCCGCGCGCGCTGGCTGTTCACCCTGGTGTATCCGGGTGGGTTGCGGATCCCCGACGTCAGCGCCAACACGATGGGGCGGTTTTCTGCGCGCCGCGACGCGAACGGTCACGAGCGCTAATGGCTGGAAGTGCTCGGCAAGGGCGACAAGGAAAGGCTGGTCTCTGCCACGAACCCGATGGCGGCGGCACATTCTTGATTATTAGCCCGGTGCAGCAGAGAGGCTATTTCACTGCCTTGCAAGAGTGGCGAGCGCGCTTTCAACCCACTGGAAGCCAATATACTCTTGCTCAAGCCGCAAGTTTTTACGAAGCCGGTTATCACGCAGGTCGTTGAACAGCGCTTGCTCCGCATCGTCGAGCCGCGGCAAGTCGCGGAGCACCTGGTCATGCTCCTCGCCCCATTGAGCTTCGTGGGCGATCAGCGTCGCCCGGTCCATCAGGAAAGACTCAACGTGGTGGAAGCGGCTGCGCAACTGGTCGAGGATAGCGAAGCCATGAGTGTCGATATCTCCCCAGTAGTGGATGCTGCAGCGGGAAAGCCATGCCGCTTTTGACAGCGCGTCCCATCCATAGCCTGCACCGAAGACGACGACCGTATCGGCTAGAGGTGGGAATGCGAGGAAGTTCGTCTCGTTCTCGGTGATGAAAACCCGGCGGATCGGCACGGCCAGCGCGGCAAAGCTGTCTGCATCGACTGCGATATCGGGGTGCGCAGCGCCGGGAAGCATGGGCAACTGCGCGTCGAGCACGCGAAACCGGATACGGGCAGGCTTGTCGAGGAAGCCGTAACGGGCCGCAAATTGCGCGCCGCCGCTTCTTTCTACCGCGACAGCCTCCGGCGGAAGTAAGAGATCGAGCCATTCTCCCAGCACACCGCGCCAGTTTTCAATGAACTTGCTGTGAACACCGGCAATGTCCACTTGTCTCAGGTAAATGCCGGGGCGCGGATGCCGTACGATCCAGTCGACCACCGCCAGTAACCGCTCACATTCGTCAGCTATCTCAAGCGCCTGCAGTGGACGCCGGCGAAACCATACCAGCAGCGCCGGCTGCCGCGAGCCCACGACGGCGAGCAACCGGCCGAAATGCGCCGCGTCGCCACGCTTGCCGATCATCGCCAGCGCACTGTCCAGCTCGTCGATCCAGACCACCTGCGGCACGCGCTGAACACCCAGGACACGATGATTGAACTCGCGCCATTCGATCCGGATCTGCCCGACCGCGACAAGCTCAGCAATCCATTCACGCACGGCCTGGAAACGTTCGGTGAGTTCGGCCGAAGCCGGTCCCTTCAGGACGAGTCGCAGCGGGAACGCACAGCCGGACCGCAGGCCAACCTTCGCTTCTTCGCGAGCGACAAGCACGGCATCCGGCGCCGCATCGGCGCCGGGGCTAACCATGCTGCGCAACAGCTCACCTCGCTCCCACAAGCGGCGCACCTGCGCCTTCAGGTCGCCGGCAGTCGTCCAGCTCACGTCGAACCCTCCGCCTTGCGTGCAAGATGCTCTTCGATCGACAGATTGCGCAGCTTCGAAGCACGTCCCTCATCGTTGTGCACGAAGCCGACGCTGGATACGAACGGCTCGATGATATGGATCTTCTGCAGTGGCGTGACGATCAGCAGTTGCAGATTGAGCTGCCTGAACAACTTGAGCCCGTATTGCGCGGACTCGTCCGAGCCGCGTCCGAACGCTTCGTCGATGACCACGAACCGGAACGAGCGAGACCGTACCGCGCCCCATTCCAGACCGAACTGATACGCGAGGCTGGCCGCGAGAATCGTGTATGCCAGCTTTTCCTTCTGCCCACCCGACTTACCGCCCGAATCCGAATAGTGCTCGTATTCCGTGTCATCTTCGCGCCAGCGCTCGCTTGCGGCAAACAGGAACCAGTTGCGCACGTCGGTGACCTTCGTAGTCCACCGGCGGTCCTGATCCGACAGCCCTTCGCGGCCGCGAAACCGGTCGATAATCGCCTTGACCTGCAGAAACTTGGCTTCCGAATACTGCGCATCGTCCGAACCGGTCAGCGTACCCTCCGTGCAGGCTCGCAGCTCCGCCTGGAAATCGCGGATGTCTGCGTCGGGGCTCGCCTGAGATTCCAGCACGATATAACGACCTGGGTCGTAGTCGATTTGAGCCAGCGATTCGTTGATGCGGGCGATGCGCTCCTTGATCGTCTCGCGTTCCCGCGCCAGCTGCCCGTTGAAGTTGGCAATCTCGTTGATGGTGTTGATGTTCAATAGCTCCTTGAAGCGAGCCTCGAAGCGCGGAAGATCGTCAGTATTCAGGCGCGCCAGCAGCTCGCGATACTCGAACGCGGCTTCGAGGCTGGCGTCGAACTCGGCCGTGTCGAGCTTGTATGCGTCCTTGAACGTCGACATGCTCTTGATGATGCGCTCGGTGAGGCGATCCAGGCGCTTGGCCTCAGCGTCCATACGTGCCTGCAACGCATCACGCAGTTCGCGTTCACGGTTGTCGCATGACTCGACCGAAAGCTGATGCTCGCCCAGAATCTGCGCGCGCAGCACCTCTAGCCGCTCGCGGGTATCGTGGGCGATCGCGGCCAGCCATGCCGCGGTTTGCTCCCGCAATGCATCTGCCGCTTCGCGTCTGGCGTCGATACCGCCTAATTCCCTGTTGGCGTCCGACAATGCCATCTCGCTGTCCTTCAGCGCCGCCTGCACCGACTCGAGTTGCGCGGCCAGTTCCAGCAACGCATTGCTGGCAGTCTCCAGACGCGCTTTCTCATCCTGCAGGCGAGCAATCGTGGCTGAGCACCGCTGCCAATCCAACTCACGAAAATCGTTGAACTCATTCAGCGCCGCCAACACCTCCAACTGCCGCCGCAGCTTCGTCTGATCGCCCTGCGCTTTGGCGATCTGGCCGCCGATGCCGCCGAGGCGCATCTCGAGCGCACGCAGTTGCTCTTCCAGCGCGGCGATCTTGGCGGCGTTGCTCCAGCCGAGGACGTAGCGGCTACGGTCGTCGAGGCGATGGCGGTCGTCTTTCTCATGGCGTTCGCCGGGCGCCTTGACCTGCCCTGTGCGAGTCAGCGCACGGGACTCGCGACGAAACTGCTCCTGCGTCGCGCAGCACGCGTAATCGAATCGCTGTGCCAGCGCCCGCTCCAACCAGCTGTAGAACGGCGAGTCAGGTTTGATCGCGACGTTGCGCACCAGCGAATCACGATGCAACTCGGCGATGTCCTGGTCGCGCGCGGGTCGCACGCGGAAATAGACGAGCCGTCCCGCGAGATGCGTGCGATCCACCCACGCGGCGACATCGGAATAGTGCGCATCGGGCACGAGAAGCGAGAGGCCGAAGTTATGGAGCACCCGCTCTATCGCACCTTCCCATTCGCACGCCTCTTCACGCACCTGGATCAGTTCACCAACGAACGGCATGCTGTCTTCGTCGAGACCGAGTGCCGCGCACAACGCTGCACGCATTGCGACCTGCTCCTTGGGAATATTGCTGCGTCGCGCCTTCAGGCTCGCGACTTCCTCCCCAAGCACGTCATGTTCGCGCTTGCCCTCGCGCAGCAACACGCCCCACTCGGTGATCTGGTTCTGCAGATCGGCTTCTCGCTGACTCACGCCCTCGCGCAGATCGGCCACCTGTTTCCGCTGCGCGATAAAGTCAGGCTCCTCGACAGCGGGGGTCTCACCAATATCGGCAAGCAATTCCGCATGACGTTCGGCGCGCTGCTGGCGTCGATTGCGCTCGCGTTCCTCGTCGCGGATTTCAGCAGCAAGCTGCTCCAGCCGGTCACCGCCTTGCTCGGCAATCGCACGCTTGAGGCGATCGGCTTCCGTTCGCTCCTGATCGCACTGCTCGATACGCCGCTCCTTCAGCGCGGCAACGCGTGCATGATCTTCGGCGAGCAACTGCAACCGCCGATCCAGCAGGCCTAGCTTCAATTCGGCGAAGTACGGCTTCAACGCATCACGGCACACGCGCGAAGCCTCCTGTTCCGCCGCCAGCGCGCCGTGCTGGTCGCAGTCCACCACCAGGGGCTTCAGCAGTTCCACCTGACGCTTCGCCTTGAGCACCGCCTCGTGCGCGCGATTCAGATCGTCGAAGTGCGAGATCAGCGCGGCAATGCGAGGCGCGACGTCGAACGGCTCGAGCATGTGGCTACGCACGAAGTCGGTCAGGTTACCGACCGACTTCATCGACACTGTCTGATGAAACAGCTCGAGCGCCTGCTCATTTTCGATGCCGAAGCGTCGGCGAAACCACGCGCCATATTTCGGAAAGGTGTCTTCGATTTCCGCGCCCAGGCCGCGCAGCTTTTTGCGCAATTGCGCGATATCGGTGCCGAAGTGGACGAAATCAGTCGCTATCGACAAATTCCGCTCAGCGCCCACATAAAAACGCATGGGCTGGCTCTGCGCCTCTTTCATCCAGAAGACCTGCGCGAGCGAGATCGTCTGGTCATACCCTGCGTTGTGGAACACGCCGAGAATCACCGAGTAGCTGTTGCGGTCCCGCAAGGAAACGGGCCTGGCTGTGCCGGTCACCTCATTGCGCTCGGATTTGTAATGCCCTAGCACGTATGAGCGCAGCGTCCGTTCCTTGCTGTCTGCTCCTGCCGCCTTGTTGTAGGCGATGCGCTGGGAGGGGACCAGCAGTGTCGTGATAGCGTCGACCAGCGTCGACTTGCCCGAGCCGATGTCGCCCGTGAGCAGACCGTTCTTGCCGTCTAGCTGAAGCGTCCATACGCGCCCGTCGAATGTGCCCCAGTTAAAAACTTCCAGGCGGGTCATGCGGAAGCCGGAGAGCGTGTCGTCGGCGAGAAAATCCAGCTCCAGCAGTTGTGGCATCGTCTCGTTCGGCTCATTCATCGACATTACCTCCCGGCCCTGCCGTCGTGGCCGCCAGGTGCGCCTGGTACCCGGCAAGACGGGTGTCGAAGTCCGACAGCCATTGCGCGTCGACGAACGCCTTCAGGATGCGCCGCACTTCGAAACTGGATGGGCCGCTGGTGACCTTCAACCGGCGCAGGAAGCCCAGCTCGACGATCTTGTTGATGTGCGTCTCGATCTGATCGATCAGCTTCGCTTCATTGCTGCTGTCCGGAAGGAAGACCCTTACCAGCTCGACGATGTCGTCGCGCGACAGGACCAAGCGCGTATCGCCGCCGCCGGCATCGAATTCGGCAAGCTTCTTGCGCAGCAATGCCAGCAGCAGGCTGACCGGAAAAGAGATCGGCCGACGCGCGATCAAACGCGGCGGCTTTGGCGCCGCGCCATCTTCAGCCTGCTCGGGACGGCTGCGCAGGAACGCGTAGCCTTCGGCCTCGTCGAGTACCAGCTCCAGGCCCAGTACCGATATATAGTCCCGTACGCGCGCCTGCAGATCGAGCAACGCGCCCCATAGACGTTCATCGCCCTCACGATAGATCACGCCTTTGAGCAGCGTGATCGCAAGTGTCGACAGATCGGCGTTCGCCGCCACCTCTTGCCGTTCGTCTTCCATCTTCACCTCACAAAGATCACACGTGGTAGCCGGGCGCGTCGTGCCTTCGGCGTCTCGTCGCGACGGGTTGTTTGCCACGCGATGACTTCGTGCGTGTCTTCGTCCACGACCGTCTTAAACGCGTCACTGCCCAGTTGCAGATACGCGACCAGTTCCGCAAGACCTTGCTGCAGCGGGTGCGATTCAATCAGCTCGCGCAGCGTCACTTGCGCCCGATCCTGCAACGCCTGGCGGATATGACCCGCGAGCTGCGCGCGGTCAACCACCACTTGCGAATACAGCGCCGCGGCATCCAGATCGACGTCGCCCGTTTCCAGCGCAATATCCGTGATAACCGGCTTCTGCACCGGCGCGTGCAGCGGACGTTCCATCGGAAGCTCGACGTCGGATGACGACTCGGCAAGATTCATTATCTCGCCGACCGGCGGCGTGTCGCGTACGGCTAGCGCCCTGGCCTCGATGCCTCGCAGGATGTCCATGATGCGGCGGTTCTCCAGCCATGCCTGGTCGTCGAGGAACCGGCGCAACTGCTGCGACAGTTGCGCGACCGTGCGCTGCGTGTGTTCGCCCGCTTCCAGCCAGTCGTAGTGCACACGACTGGTACGAGCGTCGGGCTTCAGGTTGGCCACCACGGGCAATGCGAGCACTCGCGCGAGCCGTTCGGTGAGTTCCTCCTGGCGAGTGCTCGACATCAGGAAATCCCAGAATGCGCGGAAGCTTTTGCCCTGATCCGAGTCACCGATCGCGTCGCGCTCGCCCATGATCTCCTCCAGTAGCGCGCCCTTCGAACCTTCCCATAGCGCGATGCGCTCGCGCACGCGACGGTCGAGCATGCGGAAGTTCTGCTCCACCTCCCGAAAGTCGGTTAGCAGGTCGCGCGCCAGCTGCATGAATTGCTGGAAGCGATCTTTGAGCGCCGTGTCGTTTAACAGTGGAAGGTCCCCGGATATCGCCCGCGCGATCTCGGCGTCGATCTCCTCACGACGCTTGTGTAACTCGGCGATGCGCTTTTGCGGATCGGGTTCGCTGCCCTCGCTCATTTGCCGCAGTAACTCGAACAACGTGAGCAGGCGTGACTCCGTGCCGACGAAGCTGCGTCCCGTGAGCGCGTCCAGCCAGACGATCGCTTTTTCCGTCGCTGGCGTAAGGTCGAAGTGGGGTTCGTCCGAGCCCTGGCGGTAGAACTTGCGCAGCCAGCCTTTTTCCGGGCTTGCCCAGTCGTTGAGGTAATCGAGCGCGCGCTTTGGATAGGTGTCCGCGCCCAGGCGATCGCGCAGTGCATACAGTTCGTCTTCCAGCGCTTCAGATAGGTCAGCGGCGGACATCACGCGCACGTTCGGAACCACGAAAACGCGATGCAGGAAGCTCGCCACCAACGGGGCGTGGTCGGAACGTAATAGCCGCCATGCTGGATGGTGCGCGCGAAGGGTGTCGAGGGTTGAGTAGTCGAGGATCATGGCTTGGGTCTCGGGCCGGATCGTATCACTGGGTACGATCCGGCCACGCGCTCAGGTTAACCCGACGATTGTAACAATACGCCATTTGGGCACCCACTTCCGCATGCCTGGCGCAAGAGGAAAACTGTCATCGCACACCCTCAGCGGCTTCCGTCTTCGATACCCTTGCGCAGCAAAGCGTGTGAAATTTCCGACAGGGCATCTGCAAGCCGCCTTGCCGTGTCCGGCGGTGGCAGGGGCAACCTAAGGCTGCGTACGCCTGTGGCAGGGTCACGTTCGACCCATGGGTGGGCGGCAGCCCCATCGTTCGACGCGCTCAGTGCGGATACCAGTTCCACGCCAAACTGCAACAACCCCGACCAGGGATCAGGGCGCGCGTCTTGTGGCGCTGTGTGGGCGGCGACGGCTTTGGGTCGGGTTCCGGCATCGTCGATGCCTGTTTCTCCAGTTTGCGCGTTTTCCTTCAGTTCACCGGGCGCGGCGGCGACATTGATGGCCTCTTCCACCACGGCCATTGCCTCGCCTTCGCCCATGCGGCCCGTGACGTTTTCCACATCCTTCATGAAGCGGTTCAGACGTGAGCCGCCGAGCGAAATTTCGCCTGCGCCGCCATCGAGAATACCCGCCGACAGGGAGCGCTTGAAAGCCAGCACCGACAGCATGCCCTCCTCGATCGTTCCCTTGGCAACGTAGTTGATGATTTGTACAGGCTTGCGCTGCCCCATGCGGTGTATGCGCGCAATGCGCTGTTCAAGCACCGCCGGGTTCCACGGCAGATCCATATTGACGAGCGTCGAAGCGTGTTGCAGGTTGAGCCCCGTGCTGCCCGCGTCCGTCGACAGGAAGACGCGGCAGTCTGGGTCGTCCCGGAAACGCTCCACCAAGGCAGGCCGCCTCTCCGACGGAACGCCGCCGTGGAAGCTGACATAACCGATGCCGAGTTTCTTCAGTCGGCGAATGACGATCTCATGAGTGCCCGTCCATTGGCTGAACACCACCGCTTTCGCTTCCGGCTGGGCGAAGAGAGATTCAAACAGCGTCGCCAACTCGTCTGCCTTTACGCCGTGGTCGGTTTCCTGATCCAGAAGATAGGTGCTGTTGCACGACATGCGCATGTTTTGCAAGGCGCAGGTGAGTCGTCGCTGGTCCTGGTCCGACAGAAACTTCGTTTTGCGCCAGCGCTGGACAATTTTGGCCACGACGTCCGCATTCTCCGTGTGATAGGCCATCTGCATCTCGGTCATCGGCACCAGCAGATTCTGGTCGGTACGGTTCGGCAACTGACGCAGCACCTCAGACTTGCGCCGGCGGATCATGATCGGCGCCAGGGTCTGGTTGATCTTCTCAAGTCGGGTGTAGCCGGTCACACGTCCGGCTTCGTCCTTGACCTGATGCTCATGCAGCAGCTTCCAGGTGGGTCCGAGGCGATGCTGATCGACGAACTGGACGATGGAAATGAGTTCTTCCACCTTGTTTTCCAGTGGTGTGCCCGTGAGCACCACGGCATAGGGACTGTCGATGCGCTTGAGTGCTTTCGCCGCGATGGTGTTCCAGTTCTTGATGCGCTGTGCTTCGTCCACGATCACAAGCTCCGGTGCCCACGCAGAGATCATGTCAAGGTCGGATTTCAGCTTCTCGTAGTTGGTGATCTTGCAGAAGTCTTCCTCGGCGTATTCGTTCTGCCTCTCGACGAGACTTCCTGCGACCACACGCGACGCCCGGCCGGAGAAGCGAAGAATCTCGCTCTGCCACTGATACTTGAGCGAAGTCGGGCAGACCACGAGTACCCTCGACACACCGAAATGTCGCGCCAGAATCTCCGCTGCCGTAATCGCCTGAACAGTCTTGCCCAAGCCCATTTCGTCGCAGATCAAGGCACGCCCGGCGCGCACGGCAAACAACGCGCCTTCGGCCTGATAGGGGTAAAGCGGCACCTTGAGCATCCTCTTCAGCAGCGGGTCAGCCGCCCCACGCGGGAACACGGCAGTCAGCGCCGTGGCGCGACGCGACGCGTCGCTGCGGCCTGCGACGAAATCGAGCGCGTCGTCGTAGGCGCGCAATTCGTGACCTGTCTTCGCCGCGTCGGCGAGAAAACGACCCAGATCGTCGAAACGAGCCTCCGGTAACCGCCACCCATCAGACACGTCGAACAACATCGCGGCGGACTTCGCTACCTTCGGCGGACAATCTGTACCGGCGCGAAAATGGATCGTTCGCCCACCGTCGTTCCGCAGATACAGTTCCGAGAATGCAGGCTGGTAGCCGCGGGCAAAGGCCGCCCTGGCACCGCGTTTTCTTTCCAGTCTGGACAGTGTGAATTCGATATGCTTGCAGGTACCCAATTCGTTGGTCGCATAGTCAGGACAGGCACAGAAGTTGTCGCCGGGCCGTGTCCCGCGGATTGCCACACGATAACTGGATTTCGACTCTGGATTATCGACACGAAACTCCGAGAAAAACGGCTCCGTTCCGAGATTCTCCAGGCTGAAAACCTGCTCGCGCCCGAACTGGCGGCGCAAAGCGCGCTGCCAATCAGCGGGGGGCATGTGATCCGGCGCGTGGGTGCGAGAAAGCTTCGGAGCTTTAGCCGGCTTGGCAACATTGCGCTTGCTTTTCATAACTTCCGGGTAGTCATAGGTTGATAGACACTTGCCTTGTCGATTCATCAGCCTTCGAACTACCTCCGTGTGCAGTTCTTCGAAGACCTTGTCCCTCAGCTTCCACGCATCGACTTTGACGCGGACAATCAGTTCCATCCAGCGTGCCGGGCCGCAAGTTCACTCTGCCGTCACCACACTGCGTCGGTGCAAATGCGCAGTTTGGCCGCTGCCGCGCAGCGGAGTGGTCCTGGAGATGCTATGCGCGAACGCCGTACCGTCAAAGCATCCCGTCCATAGATGACCTTGGGGCAGCGCTTCGCCTCGCTGGACTGAGGAGGGTTTGATTTACTCCATTTTACCGGCCCCGGACCAGGTCTATAAGAATCGCCCGAAGTTCCGGCGGGTGCTGCGTTCAGACCCGGTGTCGCGCCGCATCGGTACCGACCAGATGCGCGTTATCCTGCGGCGAAGGTCGATACCTAGCTATCCGAGGCCCGAACGCCAGATGTCCGACTTTCGCGATGCACGTCGCATGCAGTCTTTTCTCTCATCCTCGAGGGCGGGCTCAAGCGCCGTTCGAATGGCCTCGTCAAGAAAGCGTTCGCGCTCGCATAGCAACACAACATCGCATTCGTAGAGGACCGCCGGGTCCGTCAATTCTTTGTGACGAGGCTTAAGCAACAAATAAACCTCCGTAACTTGGGGCGCGTTCGCGAGTGCCTTACGTAACTTGTCCTCTGCGCCAACGTTCTGCAGACGAATATTGAACTTGACAGGCAGCGCCGCGCGCACATAGCGGGTCGTGAGCCAATCCAGTAGATCGTCGCGGCCGCGTGTCAATGATTAGCGCCTCAGGTGGTCCCGCACGACGCTTGATCCGCTCAAGCGCGTAACGGCGCACTGTATCAAGCGCCGCCTGATCCGACCACGGTGCATCGGCTACAAAGTGATGCAGACGTTGGTGTTCCGAGCGCACCCGGTCCGGTGAAAGATGCGCAGCCATAGGTTCAACGCTCTTGCGCGTGACCGGCAACATCAACCGCGTGCAGTAGCCACGAAATGGCTCGACACGATCAGCGTGTCCGAGCGACTGAGTCATCAGGGACACGTACTCGTCGGACCGCTCCGAATGACGTTCCATCGCATTCCTCACAATTTATCTGAAGACAAGCGCATAATGCCTTTTTTTTGACACAGTGGTACTTGTATGGGGCAGTCGAAATCAAGCCCTTTGGTGATCTGTTTTCCGTGGGTTAGTTACCTCCATGTGAGTGTGCTGCGGGTTGTCCATCGCTGGCGAGCGGGTCGCCTGTCACGACCACGACGCTGGCCGGCGGCGGACAACCCGCACGGGGAAGAATTCCTGATTGATGATCGGAGTCCTTCTTATAAAGCCAAACTTAAACACGGGTTAGGTCGGAGTGTTTGATGTCTGGGCAACCGCCCCCGGACCAACATCTATCCGTGCCGGCGCCAGGCCAGTCACCTCATACCGCATGCGCAGACCGCTGGAACCACTCCGTTACCGACGCGCCCCATCTACAACTACGCTTGCCCGCCGGGCAAGCCTCCTACTGTCCGGGCCCGCCGACCTTCAGGCCGTGTCATCGATCGTCATTCGCCGCTCAGGTTGCAACCGTGTTGCTGCCGGGTCGCTTGAGTGTTGCCCCGAGCGGGATCTTCCACGTCTTCGGGACCGGCGGCCATAAGACCAACGCCTTGCCTCCGCTCTCACGCGCAGTCGACCGCATTCTTAAATGCTTTGCCGGCGTTGGCCTTATTCAAGTTATCTTCGGTGAACTTTTCCTCGTGAAAGATGATTTCCGACATCAGTTCTCTCGTCGCGTCGTAGATGGCGACACGCCTCTAGAAATGCTCGAGCTTCAATGACTTTTGCCATTCTTGATTGAACAAACGCAGCCAAAGATAGCTATGGCGGGCGTCGCAAGAGCCCCTAGATAAGCCGTCCAAGCCGGGGGCAGACGGAGGCGGCACGCCTTGCATCGCGCAATGCTCCAAAACGACGACCGATGGCGTTGAAAAGGCCGATAGGTATGTCATCCAATCCGGAGACACTGAGGGGCATCATGGCTTGTGGCTTGCCTCTCACGTCGAGGTTCCTGCATCTGCCTGCGCTTCCCTACTGCCCCACGGCAGCGGTCTGAAAGCGAACGCTTCCAAACCGTCGCCGGTCATGCAGCCTTCAGCGGGTGCTCTTTCAGGTAGGTTTTCAGCGCGTCATTCATGCGCGTCTGCCAACCCGATCCGGTTGCCCTGAATGCCTCCAGAACGTCAGCGTCATAGCGCATCGTGACCTGCTCTTTCGGGTTCTCCTTCGGCGGGCGGCCCATGCGCTTCTGCATGACTTCCGCGAACGGGCGCGCCTTCGAGAAATCATCGGCGGTCCATTCCGGGTTATCCGAATCGGCTTCGATGCCACGCTGGATTGCTGCCTCCTCGGCGGCAGTGTTGCGGATCAGCTTAGTCTTGCTCATATGCATCAATCTCCATATTGCTCGCCTTGCGCAGGCTGATGATGCGCATGGTCTCGTCGCGGGGCGTGAAAACCACGTTGTACAGCCGCCCGCCCAACAGGGCAATGCCCCTGTACCGATCCTCGCCGTAGGCGTGCCGCGTATCGGGTATCGGGTATCACGTGCATCCCATCCCAATCGAGCCGCGCGGCCCCGGCGAGCGATACGCCGTGCTTGCCTTGGTTGCTGGCGTTTTCCGCCGGATCAAATGTGATTTTCATTCGACTTATTGTAGTGTCAGAAAATCTGGCACGCAAGGACTTTCCGTAACCCCAAAATGTCCCTGATCGCTATTTCATGAGCGCATACGTTGCAGGCTCCGCCACAACACGAGGCACCCATGACCATCTGTCTCGTTCCATGCGTCGGAAAGAAGCCGGCGACCGCTGCCCCGGCACGCGAGCTGTATACGTCCGAGTGGTTCACCCGCACGAGGGCGTTGGTCGAAGGGACCGGCTCGCAGTGGTTCATCCTCTCCGCGCTTCACGGCCTTCCACTGCTTCGCGATCGCTGATCTCCGATCCGGGTAATGTCGTGTGCGCAAAAGTCGCTCGAGACTTGCAGGCCGGACCGAGGCGACTTGCGTTTCCATTGGCGCCAAACTCGTCCGAAAACCAACGCGCCGCTGCGTCCCCGCCCTCAAGAGAGCAAAGGATAGCCAGCGAGGCCGGCCACGATCAGAACAGTCGCGCGCAGAGGTCGCTCAGGTTGGCTCACTTGATGGCGGTTACAAGTGTCCGGCCCGTGGTGCCGAGCGATCCGGTCATCGCCGGTTGTCCGCGCGATTCGGCGACGATGCGCACGCGGTAGCGCTGCAGAGCCGCGGTCGGCGGGCACAACGCTTCCCGGTGAATCCGCGACGTATCTTCTCCATACCAGCATCTGTATTGCCATCCAGTCAGCTTCAAGGCCGCAGTGCGTCTACGGCAACGCTGTACCTGATGCTACCAGGCTCGATCAGGGCTCATCCATGCCGATCCCCGGCGCAATCAGACATCCGACGTGGGAGCTCCCGAGGCGGCGGTCCACCGGTACGACTTCGACCGGCGGCTGACGCTGGCCATTAGTGTCCGTTCCCCGTCTCCTTGAAGGCCTTGCCAGCTACGAACTTCACGGTCTTCGCCGCGGCAATCTGGATTTCGGCGCCGGTTGCCGGATTGCGGCCGGTGCGCGCGGCACGGGCACCCGTCGAAAACGACCCGAAGCCAATCAGCTGAACCGTGTCCCCTTCGTCACGGCAGCGGAAATGGCGCCGAAGAACGCATCGATCGCCTCGCCCGTTGCGGCCTTGCTTTCGCCGGTCGCCGCGGCGACCGCATCCTGCGCCAGGCTGCTTCTACTTTTAGCTTCAAAGCGGGCTTGCTTTCGTTTCATTGCACGAGGGCGCAGCAATCAGGTACGGTGACGACTTCATAACCACAACAAGGAGTTCACAACTGGTCGACGTCGCACACTCAGGACGTCGTCTACCACCGTGCCATTCATTTCGTACTCTGTTCGCCGCCAGGTCCGTAGAGGTCCGATAACTTTTCGCTTGATCCGTCATCGCTATGTTGAGGCCCTGTCGGTGGAGCCGCTCTGTTCGCTTTTCTTTCCCTCCGCTCGCCGCCGCACTTCCACACGCTTCACGACTTCTTCCAGAGATTGCACGTGTTCTGGCGCAGTACGACCAAAGCGCCTGCTATAACAATGCGCGATAAATTCCCCGAGGGGTCGCTTCCACAACTCCTGCTGCCCGGTAGCCAGCGATCCGAATTTTCGGGGATTCGATCCCGGTTCGCGAGCCATCTGGATCTGGGTATGGCTCAACCTGAAGTGCTGCCTCGCTTCGAACCACGGCTGAAGCTTCGATGGTATCGGCATCAGTGCTCCCCTTTACGCCAACTGGTGGCGGTCAATCGTTCCAGCGCCGCGTAGTAACGCGCCTGCGAGGCCGCAGCATCGTCGTTCTGATTGTCTTCAAAATATCAAACAGATGCTCTGCGACGACCTGAGCCGGTCGCGTGAACAGCGTCGTGTCGCGTAAGCCCTTCTTTCCTGAGACGATGCACCGCGCGGACCACGGGCTCAAGGTTCAGGGCGATCTGGGTTTCGATGGTCGTGTGAAGCGCACCGTGTGCCGTGACGTTGGGAAGTTTGATCCGCGCGACACGGTGATACGTTTCGACGAGGGCAATTCGCTCCTGTTCGTCGAGTTCGAGCCATGATTCAGGTTTGGGCGCGCATTCGGGGTTGTACTCTTCCATGATGCAAGTCCTTTAACGACTTCTGCCTATCGTAAAACTGCCGGCTGCGTTGCGCTCCAGTTCAGTCATCGGCGGTGAAACGGGTGGCTCGCCCCACAAGACCGGGACCGAACCCGTTGACGCCAACACGCCTAGCCACGGGCCGTGCGGGAACCGTCAATCCCGGTGCACTGCATTTTTACGGCAAGCTTGAACCGCTTGCCCAAGCACAGGCGTTCTCCGCCTTTCTCGCGCCGGCCGCACAGGCGGAGTGGGTGGTCTATGCGAAGCCTCCCTTCGGCGACGCCCGGCACGTACTCGACTATCTGGGCCGCTACACCCATCGCGCTATCTCCAACAACCGGCTGATGCGCTTCGACGGCAACGATGTCACGTTTCGATGGAAAGACTATAAACACGGCGCCGCGCACAAGACCATGACGCTCAGAGCCGATGAATTCATCCGTCGTTTCCTGCTGCATGTGCTGCCTGACGGGTTCAAGCACATTCGCAGTTACGGCCTGCCCGCCAATCGCCACCGCGCAAGAAACATCCAGCTTAACGGAAGACTACCGTGACCGTTACCAGCGACTCACCGGCCGGTCATTACGCGATTGCCCCGCCTGCGGCAAGGGCCACATGGTGTGCATCGAAACCTTTCTGCCCGGCGCACTGCCGCGCGTACCGCCGCACATTCACCATGCTCACTGATCCGCTTTGGCACGACTACCGATCACGTTTCCATTCATTCCCGGTGGCGACGCGCCCGGGCTTGCGTCATCGAGTCTTCGCCGTATACCAACGACCCGGAATTTGCGTCATTCATCTCGCCAGGACCACGCCTGCACCACCGTCGCGCGACCGTCGACTTCGCCTCATCGTAGCCCGGTGCCCCGTCAACGCGTGTGGAGCGTGCTGGATAACCGCATCGACGATTCAATGCCCATAGCACGACCGCCTGCGGAGCGGTTCAGCACAAACGGTTTTTTGGTTACCGATTGCGGTCCAACCTGTACGGACTCGCTTATACGTCTGTAGCCGCAATCGCTAACCAAAAAAACCTTTGCTTTATGGGAAGTTCTGCCTAACGCGGAGTTGCAGATCAGGTTCGCCGCGAATCCGGCTGGCCGTGTCGGTTTGGTGTCTGGCAAGTTGCCATTCAACTCCCCATAAAAATTGCGGCCTGTCGTTGCTATGGTGGTCTTGCTTTCCCTGGCATCATAGGAGGATGTGATGCTAGACACATACCTGGTGGCACCCAAAAACCTTGAAACGCCTTCGCTCCGGGCCCAGCGGAGCCTTCATTGATGACATTGCTGATGCGCTCGACCGGGACGGATACTCCGCGGCCAGCGCCGTACATTATCTGCGAGCCGCCGACCATCTGGGCCGCTTCATGCTGGCGCACGGCGGTACCCTGCCCGATGCGGGCCCACAAACTCCAGAAATCTTCTATCGTCATCTGCCTACCTGCACCTGTCCGGAAGCAAAAGGAGGTAAAGCCAACCACCATCTGTATTTCGGTGCCAAGCGCTTTCGCGAATACCTGATTGAGATCGGCGTCTGCCAGGACAACAAGCCCTCGATTGTCGAGATTCGAGAACCTGGGATCGTGGGCGGTTTCCGGCGATGGTTGCACACGCACCGAGGCGCGAAAGCGTCAACCATTCGGCTCTACTGTCGTGATGCCGCAGTGATGGTGGAGGTGCTTGGTAGTGACGCGACCCGGTGGGACGCAAAGCACGTGCGCACGTTCCTGTTGAACAGTGCCTGCAACTGTGGCATCGGTACCGCAGAAAAGCTGGTCACCAGCGCGCGAGCCTTCCTGCGTTGCCTCGGTGTTCAGGGTTTATGTCGAGCCGAACTCGATCAAGCGGTTCGGGCGTTGGCGCACTGGCGCCTGGCGACACTGCCACGGTGTCTGAGCGCTGACGAAGTTGACCGTCTGATTGCCGCATGCGATGGCAATTCACGCGGACGCCTTCGCGATCGCGCGATTGTCCTGTTGCTGGTGCGACTCGGGGTTCGCGCTGGTGACCTGGCGAACCTTCGCATGAGGGATATCGAGTGGGAAACCGGGACGCTGCGCGTCTCGGGAAAGGGACGCTATGAAGTTCGTCTCCCGCTGCCGCAGGATACTGGTGAGGCACTTCTGCGGTACATCGAGACGCGACCTCGAGTTGCCTGCGGCGACCACGTCTTTGTTCGAAACATCGCCCCCTTCCAGCCGTTTATCTCAGGCGATTGCATATCGTCGGTAGTGAAGCGTGCACTAAAACGGGCCGGGGTGAGTTCGCCCGCCAAAGGCGCACATCTGCGGCGCCACACAGCGGCGACCGAGATGTTGCGTCATGGGCTTCCCCTCGACCAGATTGGTCAGGTCCTGAGGCATCGCGGCATCGATACCACGGCCTATTACGCCAAGGTCGACGTCGCGCTGCTCAGGCAAATCGCGCAGCCATGGCCGGAGGTGATGAAATGATGTCGGCCGTGGAGTCCTATCTTGCCGCGCGGCGTGCCGCGGGCTTCAAATTACTGAACGCAGACCCTGCGCTTCGGTAATGAGGTGGTGCTTTGAACCTGGTCGCGCGCGGTCTGTGGGATTGGGTCCCACTTTTGACCAGCGCCCATGGCACGGATTGAAGAGGAGTCGACGATGACCGGGACCAATCGATCTGGTCGGCCGCACGCAAGCGCGCAAGCAGCACTTCGTGTAGCTCGTCCCACACGCCGGCCGCTTGCAAGTCGCGAAGGCGGCGCCAGTAGCTCATACCGCTGCCACAGCCCATTTCCTGTGGTAGCAGATCCCAGCGCAGACCAGTCTGGAGGATGAACAGGATGGCCGTCAGTACCGCACGATTGTCGAGCGGCTTGCGCCCGGGATGCCGTGAGCGCCGAGGCGTGGGCGGCGGCAGCAACGGTTCGATGAGTGCCCATAGGTCGTCGTCAAGTATCGGTCTGGCCACGTCCTTTTCGCCGTCGAAACAACGGTCAGGTTAACAGGAACGATCGAGAGTTAACAGCCCCACACATCATTTTGTTAAGGCTTCTTAGTGATCGTCTATCAGGAGGATGGAATTCGCGCCAATCATGCAAGTATCCGTGTCCAGCATTCAATACTCACCCTGGTACCCGGCGCTGCATCACTTAGTCTGATGGTGAAGTCATGCACGTGCATGACTGCCGATACAATGCTTAGGCCTACCCCCGAACCCGCAATATGCCGGGTGCGGTTGCTTCGATAGAAGCGTTTAAGCACAGCATCACGATCTCCCTGCGGGATTCCGGGCCCATTGTCGATCACTTCCACCCGCGGGCCGGACGGCGTCGCATCGAGTTCAATCCGCACTGTTCCGCCACTCGGTGTGAACTTCAACGCATTGTCGACGAGATTGTTCAGCGCCTCGAACAACAGGCCGCGGTCCGCGTGGATCGTGCCCACGTGCTGCGTGCGCACGACGAACTGGATCGA
>NZ_JBNDMQ010000074.1:0-18245 GCF_050436665.1 Paraburkholderia sp. EB58
TCAACCCGATCGCGATGGAAGAAGGTCTGCGCTTCGCTATCCGTGAAGGTGGCCGTACCGTCGGTGCAGGTGTCGTTGCCAAGATTCTCGAGTAAGCCAGCCAGTACTCGTTGATTAGAAGTTTCGGGGTTGGCGGTGTCGTCAACCCCAAAATGGTTTAGGGGTATAGCTCAACTGGCAGAGCGTCGGTCTCCAAAACCGAAGGTTGGGGGTTCGATTCCCTCTGCCCCTGCCAACTCTCGCGCCGCTTGTGGCGCTCGTTAAGGTGTTATGGCGAATCCTTCCGTCGAAACTGTAAATACTTCCGGCGACAAGCTGATGCTCGCTGCGGGTGTATTGTTGGTCTTGGCCGGGTTCGTGGGGTTCTTCTGGCTCGGTAGCCAGGAATGGTACGTCCGCGGAGCCGCCTTGGCTGTTGGCGTCATCGCGGGTGTTGCAGTCGGACTTCTCTCCGCGCCCGGTAAGGGTTTCATCGCATTCGCCAAGGACTCGTACAAGGAAGTCCGCAAGGTTGTCTGGCCGACTCGTAAAGAGGCGACGCAAACAACGCTTGTGGTGTTCGCTTTCGTGTTCATCATGGCGGTGTTTCTCTGGATTTGCGACAAATCCATTGAATGGGCGATTTTCTCGGCGATTCTGGGTTGGAAATGATATGAGCGATACTCCGGCATCCCCGAGTGGAAAACGTTGGTACGTTGTGCACGCCTACTCCGGCATGGAGAAGAGCGTGCAACGTGCGCTTCAGGAGCGTATCGAACGTGCTGGCATGCAAGACCAGTTTGGCCAGATCTTGGTGCCGACTGAGGAAGTAGTAGAAGTCAAAGGCGGTCACAAGTCGGTGACAGAGCGTCGTTTCTTCCCGGGCTATGTGCTGGTCGAGATGGAAATGACGGATGAAACGTGGCACCTCGTGAAGAACACGGCAAAGGTGACGGGTTTCGTGGGCGGTGCGCGCAATCGTCCTAGCCCGATTTCCCCGCGGGAAGTCGAGAAGATCATGTCGCAGATGCAGGAAGGCGTTGAGAAGCCGCGCCCGAAGACCCTGTTCGAAGTCGGCGAGATGGTTCGCGTCAAGGACGGTCCGTTCACGGATTTCAACGGCAGCGTCGAAGAAGTGAATTACGAAAAGTCGCGCGTCCGTGTATCGGTCACCATTTTCGGCCGCGCAACACCGGTCGAGTTGGAATTCGGTCAGGTCGAAAAGTTGTAATCAGGATTCTGCGGAGCGCGCCTAACGGCGCGTTCCGTATTTCGCGCTTACGGTCCGCGTAATGGCCGTTGAGGAGCGTCAGTAGCCAGCTTTTTCGGCGAACGCGCGCTACTACTCACTGAACGCCAGCACGCAGTCGTGCAGCGTTCCAACGAGGTTTTCAACATGGCAAAGAAAATCATCGGCTTTATCAAGCTGCAGATTCCTGCAGGTAAAGCCAACCCGTCGCCGCCGGTCGGTCCGGCACTTGGCCAGCGTGGCCTGAACATCATGGAGTTCTGCAAGGCGTTTAACGCGCAGACTCAAGCAATGGAACCGGGTCTGCCGATTCCGGTCGTGATCACCGCGTTCGCCGATAAGAGCTTCACGTTCGTTCTGAAGACGCCGCCGGCTACGGTTCTGATCAAGAAGGCAGCGAAGATCGACAAGGGTTCGGCAAAGCCGCACACCGACAAGGTCGGCAAGATCACGCGCGCTCAAGCTGAAGACATCGCCAAGGCCAAGATGCCCGATCTGACGGCAGCTGACCTGGATGCAGCGGTCCGTACGATCGCTGGTAGCGCCCGCTCGATGGGCATCACCGTGGAGGGCGTGTAAATGGCTAAGCTTTCGAAGCGTCTGCAAGCATTTGCAAACAAGGTTGATCGCCAGAAGCTGTATGCGATCGACGAAGCGCTGTCGCTCGTGAAAGAGTGCGCAAGCGCGAAGTTCGACGAATCGATCGACGTTTCTGTGCAACTCGGCATCGACGCGAAGAAGTCGGACCAAGTCGTTCGCGGCTCGGTCGTGCTGCCGGCTGGTACCGGTAAGTCGGTCCGCGTGGCCGTGTTCGCCCAAGGCGAAAAGGCTGAGCAAGCTCGTGCAGCCGGCGCCGAAATCGTCGGTATGGAAGACCTGGCTGAACAAGTCAAGGCCGGCAACCTGAACTTCGACATCGTGATCGCTTCGCCGGACACGATGCGCGTCGTCGGTACGCTCGGTCAGATCCTTGGCCCGCGCGGCCTGATGCCGAACCCGAAGGTCGGCACCGTGACGCCGGACGTCGCAACGGCTGTGAAAAACGCCAAGGCTGGTCAGGTGCAATTCCGTGTCGACAAGGCCGGTATCATCCATGCCACCATCGGCCGTGCTTCGTTCGAGCCGACGGCTCTGCGCAGCAACCTGAACGCTCTCGTCGAAGCGCTGCAAAAGGCGAAGCCGGCAACGAGCAAGGGTGTATACCTGCGTAAGGTCGCGCTGTCGAGCACGATGGGCGTGGGTGTTCGCGTCGATCAAGCAACGATCGCTGCACAGTAAAAAATTTGCCGCCTCGATGTGAGTCGGGGTGGTTTTATGGGCTTTGGGCGGTCGCAAGATGGCAGTCTGCATCGAGCGACCGGTTGTCAAAGACCGTTGGCGGGAAAGCAGCAGGTAGGCCGACCCTTAATGTAAAGCCAACGCAGATGGCGAACCCGAAAAGGTTTTGTAGTGATGAAACCGTTGGTTGTCCGCAGCAATGTGGGGAATGGGCGGTCGAAATACTCCTGACTGGTCGGACGCCGTTATTGAACGCGGTACACAAGGCGCACGCTGCGTGTATCGAATCTGGAGGTTAACCGTGCCACTCAACAAAGAAAGCAAGCAGGCCGTCGTCGCTGAGGTTGCCGCGCAAGTCGCGAGAGCCCAGACCGTGGTTCTGGCTGAGTATCGTGGAATCGCGGTTGGCGATCTGACCAAGCTGCGCGCGAAAGCGCGTGAGCAACAGGTTTACCTTCGCGTGTTGAAGAACACGCTGGCGCGTCGCGCTGTCGAAGGTACCCCGTTTGCTCCGCTGGCAGAGCAGATGACTGGTCCCCTGATCTACGGCATCTCGGAAGATGCAATTGCTGCTGCCAAGGTCGTCAACGACTTCGGCAAAACCAATGACAAGTTGATCATCAAGGCTGGTTCCTACGAAGGCAAGGTGATGGACAAGGCTGGCGTGCAAGCGCTGGCAAACATCCCGAGCCGCGAAGAACTGCTCTCCAAGCTGTTGTACGTTATGCAAGCACCTGTTTCCGGCTTCGCGCGCGCTCTGGCCGCGCTGGCAGAAAAGAAACAAGGCGAAGAAACCGCTGCGTAACGCACTTCAGTCGAGCGTGATTGATCGCTGGCTGTATCCGAATTCAATTTAGGAGTATTTCAAATGGCAATCGCAAAAGAAGACATCCTCGAAGCGGTAAGCTCGATGTCGGTTCTGGAACTGAACGAGCTGGTTAAGGCGTTCGAAGAAAAGTTTGGCGTGTCGGCAGCTGCTGTTGCAGTGGCAGGCCCGGCAGGCGCAGCTGCGGCTGTTGCTGAAGAGCAAACCGAATTCACGGTCAACCTGACGGAAGTCGGCGCGAACAAGGTTTCGGTCATTAAGGCTGTTCGCGAACTGACGGGTCTCGGCCTGAAGGAAGCGAAGGATCTGGTCGACGGTGCACCGAAGCCTGTTAAGGAAGCGGTACCGAAGGCTGCAGCTGAAGAAGCCAAGAAGAAGCTGGAAGAAGCCGGCGCGAAAGCTGAAATCAAGTAAGTTTCGGCGCGCTGTGCGAAGGCTGGCGGTTTTCCACCGCCGGCCTTTTTGTGCTTTGTGGGAACCACGTTTTTGCGCGGTAATTTCGGCAAAAGCGTGACCCCAGAGGCCAAAGAAAACCGCCTTTCGGCAATATTGACCGGCGATTCTCTTTGTCTTCTGAAGCGACTGCAGAAGGCAAGTTTGGTCGGGTAGCGGGCAACATAGGCATCCGCTGCCGTCAGCCAGCGGTTGGTAGCGGCCAACCACCAAGCTTCTAGGCTCGTTCAAGCCATCGGACGGCCATCGGGTCTCAGTCGGTGAACACTCGGGTTGTCTCATCAAGGTATCCTGCCTCGACAACAATGCCCGCCGTGATTCGGAGATCGTATGCAATATTCCTTCACCGAGAAGAAGCGTATTCGCAAGAGTTTCGCGAAGCGCCCCATCGTTCACCAAGTACCTTTCCTGCTGGCTACCCAGCTTGAATCATTCAGCACGTTTCTGCAAGCCGACACGTCTTCGACGCAACGCAAGCCGGAAGGCCTGCAAGCGGCGTTTACGTCCGTTTTTCCCATTGTTTCTCACAACGGCTTCGCCCGTCTAGAGTTCGTCAGCTACATGCTGTCGCCGCCGGCATTCAACATCAAGGAATGTCAGCAGCGCGGTTTGACGTACTGTTCGGCACTGCGCGCGAAGGTGCGCCTGGTGCTGCTCGACAAGGAATCGCCGAGCAAGCCGGTCGTCAAGGAAGTGAAGGAACAGGAAGTGTACATGGGCGAAATTCCGCTCATGACGCCGACTGGTTCGTTCGTCATCAACGGTACGGAACGTGTGATCGTTTCGCAGCTGCACCGCTCGCCTGGCGTGTTCTTCGAACACGACAAGGGCAAGACGCATAGCTCGGGCAAGCTGCTGTTCTCGGCACGTATCATCCCTTACCGTGGTTCGTGGCTCGACTTCGAATTCGATCCGAAGGACGTGCTGTACTTCCGCGTCGACCGTCGCCGTAAGATGCCGGTCACGATCCTGCTGAAGGCCATTGGCCTCACGCCGGAACAGATCCTCGCAAACTTCTTCGTGTTCGACAATTTCACGCTGATGCCGGAAGGCGCGCAGATGGAATTCGTGCCGGAGCGTCTGCGTGGTGAAGTCGCGCGCTTCGACATCACGGACCGTGACGGTAACGTGATCGTCCAGAAGGATAAGCGGATCAACGCCAAGCACATTCGCGACCTCGAAAACGCGAAGACGAAGTTCATCTCGGTACCCGAAGACTATCTGCTCGGCCGCGTGCTGGCGAAGAACGTCGTCGACGGCGACACCGGTGAAGTCATCGCTAACGCGAACGACGAAATCACCGAGACCGTCCTCGAAAAGCTGCGCGAAGCGAAGATCAAGGACATCCAGACGCTCTACACGAACGATCTCGATCAAGGTCCGTACATCTCGTCGACGCTTCGTATCGACGAAACCGCCGACAAGATGGCCGCTCGCATCGCGATTTACCGCATGATGCGTCCGGGCGAGCCGCCGACCGAAGAAGCGGTCGAGGCGCTGTTCAACCGTCTGTTCTACAGCGAAGACGCATACGACCTGTCCAAGGTGGGTCGTATGAAGTTCAACCGCCGTGTCGGCCGCGACGAAATTGTCGGCCCGATGACGCTGCAGGACGACGACATCCTCGCGACGATCAAGATCCTGGTCGAACTGCGTAACGGCAAGGGCGAAGTGGACGACATCGACCACTTGGGCAATCGTCGTGTGCGTTGCGTCGGTGAACTGGCAGAGAACCAGTTCCGTGCTGGTCTCGTGCGTGTCGAACGTGCCGTGAAGGAACGTCTGGGTCAGGCTGAAAGCGAAAACCTGATGCCGCACGACCTGATCAACTCGAAGCCGATTTCGTCGGCGATTCGCGAGTTCTTCGGTTCGTCGCAGCTGTCGCAGTTCATGGACCAGACCAACCCTCTGTCGGAAATCACCCACAAGCGCCGTGTTTCGGCTCTTGGCCCGGGCGGTCTGACGCGTGAGCGCGCTGGCTTTGAAGTTCGCGACGTGCACCCGACCCACTATGGCCGTGTGTGCCCGATTGAAACGCCGGAAGGTCCGAACATCGGCCTGATCAACTCGCTCGCACTGTACGCGCACCTGAACGAATACGGCTTCCTCGAAACGCCGTATCGCAAGGTCGTGGACAGCAAGGTGACGGATCAGATCGACTATCTGTCGGCGATCGAAGAAGGCCGTTATGTGATCGCTCAGGCGAACGCGGCGGTGGCTGCTGACGGCTCGCTGACCGACGAACTGGTGTCGTCGCGTGAAGCAGGCGAAACGCTGATGGTGACGCCGGACCGCATCCAGTACATGGACGTGGCGCCGTCGCAGATCGTCTCGGTGGCAGCTTCGCTGATTCCGTTCCTCGAGCACGATGACGCGAACCGTGCATTGATGGGTTCGAACATGCAGCGTCAGGCTGTGCCGTGTCTGCGTCCCGAAAAGGCCGTGGTCGGTACGGGTATCGAACGCACGGTGGCAGTCGACTCGGGTACGACGGTTCAGGCATTCCGCGGTGGCGTGGTGGATTACGTCGACGCAGGCCGTATGGTGATTCGCGTGAATGACGATGAAGCCGCTGCTGGCGACGTCGGCGTGGACATCTACAACCTGATCAAGTACACGCGTTCGAACCAGAACACGAACATCAACCAGCGCCCGATCGTGAAGGTCGGCGACATCGTGTCGCGTGGCGACGTGCTGGCTGACGGTGCATCGACCGACCTCGGCGAACTGGCTCTCGGCCAGAACATGCTGGTCGCGTTCATGCCGTGGAATGGCTACAACTTCGAAGACTCGATTTTGATCTCGGAGAAGGTGGTTGCTGACGACCGCTACACCTCGATCCACATCGAAGAACTGAACGTCGTTGCTCGCGATACGAAGCTCGGACCGGAAGAAATCACGCGCGACATCTCGAACCTGGCTGAAGTGCAACTTGGCCGTCTCGATGAGTCGGGCATCGTCTACATCGGCGCGGAAGTCGAAGCGGGCGACGTGCTGGTCGGTAAGGTGACGCCGAAGGGCGAAACCCAGCTGACGCCGGAAGAAAAGCTGCTGCGTGCAATTTTCGGTGAGAAGGCTTCGGACGTGAAGGATACGTCGCTGCGCGTGCCGTCCGGCATGAGCGGCACGGTCATCGACGTGCAAGTGTTCACGCGTGAAGGCATCCAGCGCGACAAGCGTGCTCAGCAGATCATCGACGATGAACTGAAGCGCTATCGCCTCGACCTGAATGACCAGTTGCGCATCGTGGAAGGCGACGCGTTCCAGCGTCTCGCACGTATGCTCGACGGCAAGGTCGCGAACGGTGGTCCGAAGAAGCTGGCGAAGGGCACGAAGATCGAGCAGGCTTACCTGCAGGATCTGGATCACTACCACTGGTTCGACATCCGCCTCGCGGACGAAGAAGCAGCGGCACAGCTCGAAGCCATCAAGGACTCGATCGAACAGAAGCGTCACCAGTTCGACCTGGCATTCGAAGAAAAGCGTAAGAAGCTCACCCAAGGCGACGAACTGCCGCCGGGCGTGCTGAAGATGGTCAAGGTGTACCTGGCAGTCAAGCGCCGTCTGCAGCCTGGCGACAAGATGGCTGGTCGTCACGGTAACAAGGGTGTGGTGTCGAAGATCGTTCCGATCGAAGACATGCCGTACATGGCCGATGGCCGTCCGGCTGACGTCGTGCTGAATCCGCTCGGCGTGCCGTCGCGGATGAACGTGGGTCAGGTTCTCGAAGTGCATCTGGGTTGGGCCGCGAAGGGTCTCGGCTGGCGTATCGGCGAAATGCTGCAGCGTCAGGCGAAGATCGAAGAACTGCGCGAATTCCTGACCAAGATCTACAACGAGTCGGGCCGCGCTGAAGAGCTGGACAGCTTCACGGACGACGAGATCGTCGAACTGGCGAAGAACCTGCGCGAAGGCGTTCCGTTTGCCACGCCGGTGTTCGACGGTGCGACGGAAGAAGAAATGTCGCGCGCGCTGGATCTGGCCTTCCCGGACGACATCGCGAAGAACCTCGGCATGACGCCGTCGAAGAACCAGGTGCGTCTGTACGACGGCCGCACGGGTGAGATGTTCGAACGGACGGTGACGGTCGGCTACATGCACTACCTGAAACTGCACCACTTGGTCGACGACAAGATGCACGCGCGTTCCACGGGCCCGTACTCGCTCGTGACGCAGCAGCCGTTGGGCGGTAAGGCGCAATTCGGTGGCCAGCGTTTCGGTGAAATGGAAGTGTGGGCGCTCGAAGCGTACGGCGCATCGTACGTGCTGCAGGAAATGCTGACGGTGAAGTCGGACGACGTGACTGGCCGGACCAAGGTCTATGAGAACCTGGTCAAGGGCGATCACGTGATCGACGCCGGCATGCCGGAATCCTTCAACGTGCTGGTGAAGGAAATCCGCTCGCTGGGTATCGACATCGACCTCGACCGCAACTAATCGGACTACGGAGAGAAAGCAATGAAAGCTCTGCTCGATCTATTCAAGCAAGTCCAACAAGAAGAAGTTTTTGACGCAATCAAGATCGGTCTGGCCTCGCCGGACAAGATCCGTTCGTGGTCGTTCGGTGAAGTGAAGAAGCCGGAAACCATCAACTACCGGACGTTCAAGCCGGAACGTGATGGTCTGTTCTGCGCGAAGATTTTCGGGCCGATCAAGGACTACGAATGCCTGTGCGGCAAGTACAAGCGCCTGAAGCACCGCGGCGTGATCTGCGAGAAGTGCGGCGTTGAAGTCACGCTGGCGAAGGTGCGTCGCGAACGGATGGGCCACATCGAACTGGCCTCGCCGGTTGCGCACATCTGGTTCCTGAAGTCGCTGCCGTCGCGTCTGGGCATGGTGCTCGACATGACGCTGCGCGACATCGAACGCGTGCTGTACTTCGAAGCATATGTGGTGATCGATCCGGGCATGACGCCGCTGAAAGCGCGGCAGATCATGACGGAAGAGGATTACTACAACAAGGTCGAAGAGTACGGTGACGAATTCCGTGCCGAGATGGGTGCGGAAGGTGTGCGCGAGCTGCTGCGCGCGATCAACATCGACGAACAGGTCGAGATGCTGCGCACCGAACTCAAGAACACGGGTTCGGAAGCGAAGATCAAGAAGTACGCGAAGCGCCTGAAGGTGCTCGAGGCTTTCCAACGCTCGGGCATCAAGCCTGACTGGATGGTGCTCGAAGTGCTGCCGGTGCTGCCGCCGGAACTGCGTCCGCTGGTGCCGCTGGATGGCGGTCGTTTCGCGACGTCGGACCTGAACGACCTGTATCGCCGCGTGATCAACCGTAACAACCGGTTGAAGCGTCTGCTCGAACTGAAGGCGCCTGAAATCATCGTCCGCAACGAAAAGCGGATGCTGCAGGAAGCTGTCGATTCGCTGCTCGATAACGGTCGTCGCGGTAAGGCCATGACCGGCGCGAACAAGCGTCCGCTGAAGTCGCTCGCTGACATGATCAAGGGTAAGGGCGGTCGTTTCCGTCAGAACTTGCTCGGTAAGCGCGTTGACTACTCGGGCCGTTCGGTGATCGTGGTCGGCCCGACGCTCAAGCTGCATCAGTGCGGTCTGCCGAAGCTGATGGCGCTCGAACTGTTCAAGCCGTTCATCTTCAACAAGCTCGAAGTGATGGGTGTCGCTACCACCATCAAGGCTGCGAAGAAGGAAGTCGAGAACCAGACGCCGGTGGTGTGGGACATCCTGGAAGAGGTGATCCGCGAACATCCGGTCATGCTGAACCGTGCGCCGACGCTGCACCGTCTTGGCATTCAGGCTTTCGAGCCGGTGCTGATCGAAGGTAAGGCAATCCAGCTGCACCCGCTCGTTTGCGCGGCGTTCAACGCCGACTTCGACGGTGACCAGATGGCCGTGCACGTGCCGTTGTCGCTCGAAGCGCAGATGGAAGCGCGTACGCTGATGCTGGCGTCGAACAACGTCCTGTTCCCGGCCAACGGCGATCCGTCGATCGTGCCGTCGCAGGATATCGTGCTCGGCCTGTACTACGCGACCCGCGAAGCCGTGAACGCCAAGGGCGAAGGCCTGACGTTCACGGGCGTCTCGGAAGCGCTGCGTGCGTACGAGAACAAGGAAGTCGAGCTCGCCTCGCGCGTCAACGTGCGGATCACTGAAATGGTCCACAACGAAGACAAGTCGGAAGGTGCGCCGGCATTCGTGCCGAAGATCACGCTGTATGCAACGACCGTCGGCCGTTCAATCCTGTCGGAAATCCTGCCGCCGGGCCTGCCGTTCTCGGTGCTGAACAAGCCGCTGAAGAAGAAGGAAATCTCGCGTCTGATCAACACCGCATTCCGCAAGTGCGGTCTGCGTGAAACGGTGATTTTCGCCGATCAGTTGATGCAGTCGGGTTTCCGTCTGGCAACGCGCGCTGGTATTTCGATTTGCGTGGACGACATGCTCGTGCCGCCGCAAAAGGAAACCATCGTCGGCGACGCCGCGAAGAAGGTGAAGGAATACGACCGTCAGTACATGTCGGGTCTCGTCACGTCGCAAGAGCGCTACAACAACGTGGTCGACATCTGGTCGGCAACGTCGGAAGCGGTCGGCAAGGCGATGATGGAACAGCTGTCGACGGAGCCGGTGGTCGATCGTGACGGCAATCAAACGCGTCAAGAGTCGTTCAACTCCATCTACATGATGGCTGACTCGGGTGCTCGTGGTTCCGCAGTTCAGATTCGTCAGCTGGCCGGTATGCGTGGCCTGATGGCGAAGCCGGACGGCTCGATCATCGAGACGCCGATTACGGCGAACTTCCGTGAAGGCCTGAACGTGTTGCAGTACTTCATCTCGACCCACGGTGCACGTAAGGGTCTGGCTGATACGGCACTGAAGACGGCAAACTCGGGTTACCTGACGCGTCGTCTGGTTGACGTGACGCAGGATCTGGTGGTGGTCGAGGACGATTGCGGTACGTCGAACGGCGTCGCCATGAAGGCGTTGGTCGAAGGCGGTGAAGTCGTCGAAGCACTGCGTGACCGTATCCTCGGTCGTGTGGCGGTAGCTGACGTCGTCAATCCGGAATCGCAGGAAACGCTGTACGAAGCAGGCACGTTGCTCGACGAAGACGCGGTTGAAGAAATCGAACGCCTCGGCATCGACGAAGTGCGCGTGCGTACGCCGCTGACTTGCGAAACGCGTTACGGTCTGTGCGCAGCCTGCTACGGCCGCGACTTGGGCCGTGGCTCGTCGGTCAACGTTGGCGAAGCAGTGGGCGTGATCGCTGCTCAGTCGATCGGTGAACCGGGCACGCAGCTGACGATGCGTACGTTCCACATCGGTGGTGCGGCATCGCGTGCAGCAGTGGCTTCGTCGGTTGAAGCCAAGTCGAACGGTACGGTTCGTTTCACGTCGACAATGCGTTACGTGACGAATGCGAAGGGCGAGCAGATCGTCATCTCGCGTTCGGGCGAAGCGATGATCACCGACGACCACGGCCGTGAGCGTGAACGTCACAAGGTGCCGTACGGCGCGACGCTGTTGCAACTGGACGGCGCGCAGATCAAGGCCGGCACGCAACTGGCGACGTGGGATCCGATGACGCGCCCGATCATCACCGAGTACGGTGGCACGGTGAAGTTCGAAAACGTCGAAGAAGGCGTGACGGTTGCCAAGCAGATCGACGATGTGACGGGTCTCTCGACGCTGGTCGTGATCGACGTGAAGCGCCGCGGTTCGCAAGCGTCGAAGACGGTGCGTCCGCAGGTCAAGCTGCTCGATGCGAACGGCGAAGAAGTCAAGATTCCGAATACCGAGCACTCGGTGCAGATCGGCTTCCAGGTCGGCGCTCTGATCACCGTGAAGGACGGTCAGCAAGTGCAGGTGGGTGAAGTGCTCGCACGTATCCCGACCGAATCGCAGAAGACGCGTGACATTACCGGCGGTCTGCCGCGTGTGGCGGAACTGTTCGAAGCACGTTCGCCGAAGGACGCAGGTATCCTGGCGGAAGTCACGGGTACGACGTCGTTCGGTAAGGACACGAAGGGCAAGCAGCGTCTCGTTATCACGGACCTCGAGGGCAACCAGCACGAGTTCCTGATCGCGAAGGAAAAGCAGGTTCTGGTGCACGATGGTCAGGTCGTCAACAAGGGCGAAATGATCGTCGACGGGCCGGCGGATCCGCACGACATCCTGCGTCTGCAGGGCGTCGAAGCGCTGTCGCGTTACATCGTGGACGAAGTGCAGGACGTGTACCGTCTGCAAGGCGTGAAGATCAACGACAAGCACATTGAAGTGATTGTTCGTCAGATGCTGCGCCGCGTGCAGATTACGGACAACGGCGATACGCGTTTCATCCCGGGCGAACAGGTTGAGCGGTCGGATATGCTCGACGAGAACGACCGTATGATCGCGGAAGACAAGCGTCCGGCAACGTACGAAAACGTGTTGCTTGGTATCACGAAGGCGTCGCTGTCGACCGATTCGTTCATCTCTGCGGCGTCGTTCCAGGAAACGACCCGCGTGTTGACCGAAGCGGCGATTATGGGCAAGCGCGACGATCTGCGCGGTCTGAAGGAAAACGTGATCGTCGGCCGTCTGATTCCGGCCGGTACGGGTCTCGCGTTCCACAAGGCACGCAAGAGCAAGGAACTGTCCGACCGCGAACGTTTCGACCAGATCGCAGCGGAAGAGGCATTCGACTTCGGTACGCCGGAAACCCCGGCAGCCGAGCAGCAGCACTCAGGCGAGTAAGTTCGGTTGAGTAAGTCCAGGCGACGCAAGCCGCTTGGGCTCATCAACTGGCGAAGCCGCTCAGTCTCGACTGAGCGGCTTTTTTTTGTCGACAGGAGTTAGTGCTTTAGCACTTACTCCCGTCCCACGCACCGCGGTCCGTTTTGTTGCGCTTTCCCTTGGCCGATTTATAGGCCGAATGGCTAACGTTGACGGAAAGCGCGGGCGCAGCGCGAATGCGTTGGTAAAATTCGTGTCACCGGCATCACGCTGCTTCTCTCAAATTCATGTCCCGTTCGCTCGAAATCCTCAACGAAGTATTTGGCTATCCCGCGTTCCGAGGGCAGCAGGGCGAAATCGTCGAGCACGTCGCCAGCGGCGGGGATTGCCTCGTGCTGATGCCCACGGGCGGCGGGAAATCACTGTGTTACCAGATCCCGTCTCTCGTGCGCCGGGAGGCAGGGCTTGGCGCCGGGATCGTCGTGTCTCCTTTGATTGCGCTGATGCAAGATCAGGTCGCGGCGCTCAAGGAAGTCGGTGTACGGGCGGCATATCTGAATTCGACACTGTCTGGCCCTGAAGCCGCCGCAACCGAGCGTGCGTTGCGCGAGGGCGAGATCGATCTTTTATATGTCGCGCCGGAACGGTTGATGACCTCGCGCTTCCAGGAACTGCTGGAGCGCACGCGGATCGGCCTCTTCGCCATTGATGAAGCGCATTGCGTTTCGCAATGGGGGCACGATTTCCGACCCGAATATATTCAGCTGTCAGTGCTGCATGAGCGCTTTCCGAACGTGCCGCGCATCGCACTCACCGCTACCGCCGACGCCATCACGCGTGACGAGATCATCCACCGGCTGGCGCTGGACGATGCACGGGTGTTTGTTTCCAGCTTCGATCGCCCGAACATCCGCTACCGCATCGTCGAAAAGGATAATGCGCGGACGCAACTGCTCGACTTCATTCGCGCTGAGCACACGAAGCCGGACGGCACGACCGACGCCGGCGTGGTCTATTGCCTGTCGCGCCGGAAGGTGGAAGAAACCGCGGAGTGGCTGAAAGAGAAGGGCATGCGCGCGCTGCCTTACCACGCGGGCATGGAGTTCGAAATTCGCCAGAAACATCAGGAGATGTTCCAGCGCGAGGAAGGTATCGTGATGTGCGCGACGATTGCTTTCGGCATGGGTATCGACAAGCCGGACGTGCGCTTCGTCGCCCATCTCGATTTGCCGAAGAGCGTGGAAGGTTATTATCAGGAAACCGGCCGCGCCGGCCGCGACGGTATGCCGGCCAACGCATGGATGGCCTACGGTCTCGGCGACGTCGTGCAGCAGCGCAAGATGATCGACGAGTCCGACGCCGACGACGCTCACAAGCGTGTGCAGACCGGTAAGCTCGATGCGCTGCTCGGCCTATGCGAAGCCGCGACATGTCGGCGCGTGCGTCTGCTGAACTATTTCGGCGAATCGAGCAAACCTTGTGGCAACTGCGATACGTGCCTCGAGCCGCCCGACACGTGGGATGCCACGCGCGAGGCGCAAATGGCGCTGTCCTGCGTGTTTCGCGCGCAGCGGGCGAGCGGGTTTCACTTTGGCGCCGGCCACCTGATCGACATCTTGCGCGGCAACCGTAGCGAGAAGATCCTGCAACGCGGGCACGAGAAGCTGACTACGTTCGGCATCGGGGCGGCGCTGGGCGAACCGGAATGGCGGGCCATCTTTCGTCAGCTTGTGGCCTTCGGTTATCTAACGGTCGACCACGAAGGCTTCGGTTCGCTCGTGCTTACCGAGGCGAGCAAGCCGGTGCTCAAAGGCGAACAGAACGTCACCATGCGCCGCTACGTGAAGCCTACTCGCACGCGCCAGTCTTCCGGGCGCACTAGCGAGCGCGCTGATCCGACCATCGGCATGGGGCCACGCGAGCGGGCCCGCTGGGACCGATTGCGCGCCTGGCGCACAGAGACGGCGAAGACCGATGGCGTGCCGGCTTATGTCATCTTCCACGACGCCACGCTGGCGGAAATCGCCCGCAACGATCCCGGTTCGATCGAAGACCTGCGTGGCATCCCGGGCATGGGAGCGCGCAAACTCGACCGCTTCGGCTGGGAATTGCTGGAAGTGGTGAGTGCCGACTAGGTGCATGCAAGTCCCCAGGTGTGCAAATCCTTGCAACCTGTTGACTCGCTTAGCATTTTCGGAATATCATGCTAGGTTCCGGTTCTTGGAATGCCGTTGGGCGACATACCCGCAAGGTCAGTTCGCGCGCCGACATCTGCGCCGGAAGTTCGATGCGCAATCGTTTCTGCTTTGCCCAGAAAGATTTGCGTCGATTTTGTTCAATTTCAGGAATAAACAATGCCAACCATCAATCAACTGGTTCGCAAAGGCCGCGCTTCGGAAACAGTGAAGAGCAAGAGCCCGGCTTTGCAGGACTGCCCCCAGCGTCGCGGCGTGTGCACCCGTGTGTACACCACGACGCCGAAGAAGCCGAACTCGGCACTTCGTAAGGTCGCCAAGGTGCGCCTGACGAACGGCTTCGAAGTCATTTCGTACATCGGTGGTGAAGGCCACAACCTGCAGGAACACTCGGTCGTGCTGATTCGCGGCGGTCGTGTGAAGGACTTGCCGGGTGTGCGTTACCACATGGTTCGCGGCTCGCTGGATACCCAGGGCGTCAAGGATCGTAAGCAAGCTCGCTCGAAGTACGGTGCGAAGCGCGCTAAGGCTGGCAAGTAATTAGTCGGTCAAGTATTTCAGGTCGCCTGCAAAGGCGGTAATAGCGGTGGTGCCGGAATCGCCGGTGCTGTCGAGTAAGTGGTCACCCGACCAGGCTGGTAAGTCGCTAGAGATGAATCGGGTTAGTTGGTGGCCGCGGGGCTAGAAATAGCTCCAACTGAAAAGTTAAAGGAAGAAACATGCCGCGTCGTCGCGAAGTCCCCAAGCGGGAAGTGTTGCCGGATCCGAAGTTCGGTAACGTAGATGTAGCCAAGTTCATGAACGTGCTGATGCTCTCCGGCAAGAAGTCGGTTGCCGAGCGTATCGTGTACGGCGCTTTTGAACAGATCCAGACCAAGGGTGGCAAGGACCCGCTGGAAGTGTTCACGGTAGCGCTCAACAACGTGAAGCCAGTGGTCGAAGTGAAGAGCCGTCGCGTTGGTGGAGCAAACTATCAGGTTCCGGTCGAAGTGCGTCCGTCGCGTCGTATGGCATTGGCGATGCGTTGGTTGCGTGAAGCTGCGAAAAAGCGCAGCGAGAAGTCGATGGCCCTGCGTCTGGCAGGTGAACTCTCCGAAGCGGCCGAAGGCCGTGGCGGCGCGATGAAGAAGCGCGACGAAGTTCACCGGATGGCAGAAGCCAACAAGGCGTTCTCGCACTTCCGTTTCTAAGCTTCCCGACCCCGGGTTAGCAGAGGAAATCGGCAAGAAATTCCGGGCGGGTGCGCTTTTAAAGCGCCTCGCCCGTTTGTGTTACAGCGCGATGGGTACTTCTCGCATCGCGTTATCCCCATAGAGGATCAAAGTGGCTCGCAAGACACCTATCGAGCGCTACCGCAACATCGGTATTAGCGCTCACATCGACGCCGGCAAAACGACGACGACCGAGCGCATTCTGTTCTATACCGGCGTGAACCACAAAATTGGTGAAGTTCACGACGGCGCTGCCACCATGGACTGGATGGAGCAGGAACAGGAACGCGGTATTACCATTACGTCCGCTGCTACCACGGCCTTCTGGAAAGGCATGGCTGGCGACCGCGCTGAGCACCGCATCAACATCATCGACACCCCGGGCCACGTTGACTTCACGATTGAAGTTGAGCGCTCGATGCGCGTGCTCGACGGTGCATGCATGGTTTACTGCGCCGTGGGCGGCGTGCAGCCGCAGTCGGAAACCGTATGGCGCCAGGCTAACAAGTACAAGGTTCCCCGTCTCGCGTTCATCAACAAGATGGACCGTACCGGCGCGAACTTCTTCAAGGTCTACGACCAGCTCAAGCTGCGTCTGAAGGCGAACCCGGTTCCGGTCGTGGTGCCTATCGGCGCTGAAGAAACGTTCACGGGCGTGGTTGATCTGCTGAAGATGAAGGCGATCATTTGGGACGACGCGTCCCAAGGCACCAAGTTCTCGTACGAAGACATCCCGGCAGAACTCGTCGACTCGTGCAACGAATGGCGCGAAAAGATGGTCGAAGCAGCGGCTGAGTCGAACGAAGAGCTGATGAACAAGTACCTCGAAGAGGGCGAGCTCACGGAAGAGGAAATCGTCAAGGGTCTGCGCGACCGTACGATCGCTTGCGAAATCCAGCCGATGCTGTGCGGTACCGCGTTCAAGAACAAGGGCGTGCAACGGATGCTGGACGCCGTGCTCGACTTCCTGCCGTCGCCGATCGACATCCCGCCGGTTACCGGCGAGCTGGAAAACGGTGAAAAGGGCGAGCGCCGTGCTGCTGACGACGAAAAGTTCTCGGCCCTGGCATTCAAGATCATGACCGACCCGTTCGTCGGCCAGCTGATCTTCTTCCGTGTGTACTCGGGTGTTGTGAATTCGGGCGACACGGTGCTGAACGCGACGAAGGACAAGAAGGAACGTCTGGGTCGTATTCTGCAGATGCACGCAAACCAGCGTGAAGAAATCAAGGAAGTCCGCGCAGGCGACATCGCTGCTGCAGTCGGCCTGAAAGACGCGACGACCGGCGACACGCTGTGCGATCCGCAAAGCCCGATCGTGCTCGAGCGCATGATTTTCCCGGAGCCGGTGATTTCGCAGGCTGTTGAGCCGAAGACGAAGCCCGACCAGGAAAAGATGGGCCTGGCGCTGAACCGTCTGGCTCAGGAAGATCCGTCGTTCCGCGTGCAAACGGACGAAGAATCGGGTCAAACTATTATTTCGGGCATGGGCGAGCTCCACCTCGAAATTCTGGTTGACCGGATGAAGCGTGAATTCGGCGTCGAAGCAACGGTTGGCAAGCCGCAGGTTGCTTACCGCGAAACGATCCGCGGCAAGGCTGAAGACGTTGACGGCAAGTTCGTCAAGCAGTCTGGCGGTCGCGGCCAGTATGGTCACGCTGTGATCACGCTGGAGCCGAACGAGCAAGGCAAGGGTTACGAGTTCCTGGACGAGATCAAGGGCGGGGTGATTCCGCGTGAATACATCCCGGCAGTCGACAAGGGTATCCAGGAAACGCTGAAGGCTGGCGTGCTGGCAGGCTTCCCGGTCGTTGACGTGAAGGTTCACCTGACGTTCGGTTCGTACCACGATGTTGACTCGAACGAAAACGCGTTCCGCATGGCCGGTTCGATGGCGTTCAAGGAAGCAATGCGCAAGGCAAGCCCGGTCATCCTCGAACCGATGATGGCTGTGGAAGTCGAAACGCCGGAAGACTACATGGGCAACGTGATGGGCGATCTGTCGGGCCGTCGCGGTATTGTTCAGGGCATGGAAGACATGATTGGTGGCGGCAAGATCGTTCGCGCCGAAGTGCCGCTGTCGGAAATGTTCGGCTATTCGACGTCGCTGCGTTCGCTGAGCCAAGGTCGTGCAACGTACACGATGGAGTTCAAGCATTACTCGGAAGCACCGCGCAACGTGTCGGAAGCGATCATCAACGCGAAGTCGAAGTAAGCGCGCGGCAAGTCATTCAACGATTAACTTTTTGAAAGAAGAGAAACATGGCTAAAGGTAAATTCGAACGGACCAAGCCGCACGTGAACGTCGGCACGATCGGTCACGTTGACCACGGCAAGACCACGCTGACGGCAGCGATCACGACGGTGCTGACCGCGAA
>NZ_JBNDMQ010000075.1:0-16341 GCF_050436665.1 Paraburkholderia sp. EB58
GAATCGTCGTCAATGGCCTGCTTGCCCAGAATGATCAGCGAAGGCTGTTCCTTGTCGACCAGCGCCTTCAGCAGCTTGGCGACAGCCAGCGGCTGCAGATCTTCCGACGACTCGATCAGGATCGCGCGGTCCGCGCCGATGGCCAGCGCCGCGCGCAGCGTTTCCTGCGCCTGCGTCGCACCGCAGGAAACAACGATCACTTCCGTCGCCACGCCCGCTTCCCGCAGACGCACCGCCTCCTCCACGGCGATTTCATCGAACGGGTTCATCGACATCTTTACGTTCGCCAGGTCGACGCCCGTGCCGTCCGACTTCACACGGACCTTCACGTTGTAATCAACCACTCTCTTCACTGCTACCAGCACTTTCATTTTCAACCACCTTTTTCAGCCAGATTTATCATGTCAGCCGAATCCGGCCGCGCGAAAACTCACTTGATAACCAACACCTTCGAGCGGTCGAACGCCACCGTCACCGCGATGATCAGAATCACGCCGAATACGATCTGTTGTGCAAACACGCTGATGCCCACAAAGGTCATGCCCGCACGTGCCACCGACACCAGCAGGGCACCAATCAGCGTACGCACGATACCTCCCGAGCCACCCGTCAACGCCGTTCCACCCACAATCACCGCAGCGATAGCCGGCAAAAGAAACTGATTGGCCAGCGTGGGCGAACCGCTGCCCAGGCGTCCCGCCATTACGACACCAGCAAGGCCCGCAAAAAACGACGAAGTCGCAAACACCAGGCACTTGGTCACCGAAACACGCACCCCCGATGCGATAGCTGCCGGCTCACCTGCGCCGATTGCGTCGGTGTGACGGCCAAACACCGTCGAACGATGCAGGAACCAGCAGAACGCGAATACTGCCACCGCAAGCAGAATCTCATGCGGGATACCGAATGACGTCCCGGTCGTCCAGCCAAGCGAAGCGTTGCGCATATCGTCGCTGATCGCAATGGAACGCGTCCCCGACAGGGTCAGCGCGGCGGCCGATGCAATGCCGCTAATGGCAAGCGTCGCGATGAAGGAAGGAATACGCAGCACGGTCTGGATCACGCCGCTCAGGAGGCCAATCGCAAAGGACGCGGCGAGCGCAATAACCGCCGCCCACGCGCCGTATCGGGGCAAGCACAGTGCCACTACCACGCTCGCCAGCGAAGCAACCGCCTGCAGCGACAGGTCGATACTGCCCAGCAACACCACGAAAGTCGTACCGGCAGCCATGATGAATAGCGTGGAGCTGTCCGCCAGCAACCCGAGTTGCGTAGATAGCGCCAGAAAATCCGGCTGGGCGATTTCAATCAGCACGTACAACGCCACCAGCGCCGCGAACGGTGCGTTGTCACGAAGCATCGCTCGCGACGGTGATTTCAGAAATGACATAGCAGCCTCACACCATATGTTCGACGATATCAACCTGCGAAGGCTTCGAGCTCACTTCGCACGGCAGAACTTTTTGCGCACGGCCATCGCGCATCACCATGATGCGGTGGCTCAGGCCGAGAATCTCTTCGAGTGTGTCGCCCGTCAGCACGACCGCCACTCCTTCGGCCGTCAGTTCGCGAATCAGTTGATAAACCTCTTCTTTCGCGCCAACGTCGAGTCCGCGCGTGGGATGGTCAAGCACCAGAATCCGGCTGCCGGCAAAGCGCCATTTCGCGAGCACCACCTTTTGCTGGTTGCCGCCCGAAAGGTTGCGACAGGAAGCATCCGGCCCCGGTGTTTTGATGCGCAGACGCTGGATCCACTCGTTGGCAATCTTGCGCTCGCTGCCCTTGCGCACTACCCCGCCTCGGCTCACCGCACTGAGGTGTGGCAACGTGAGGTTTTCCGCGACGCTCATCTGCGTGACGAGCCCTTCTACCTTGCGCTCGCGCGGCACGTATCCAACACCTAGTGCGACCGCGTGATTCGCCTGTGGCTTTAGCAGCGTCCCGCCAATCCGCACCTCACCGGAATCGAGCTTGTCGAGCCCGGCGATCACGCGGCACAGTTCTTCGCGCCCTGATCCCACCACGCCCGCTACGCCAAATACTTCACCACGGCGCACTTCGAATGACACGTCGTTCAACGCATGAGCCAGCGATGCATGCTTGACCGACAGCGCTATCTCGTCCCTGCACGGCTTTTGCAGGTTTTCGCGGTAGTACTCGCCATGCATCGAACGGCCCACCATCAATTCATGCAACTGCTTGACGGATGCATCAGCCGACGCCATCTCTGCCACCACCTTGCCGTCCTTCATGACGTACACGCGGTCGCTCAGCGATAGCAGTTCGTCGAGCCGGTGCGAGACGAACACAAACGACGCACGAGATTTGAGTTCGCGCACCAGCCGGAACAGAATCTCGATCTCGGCGGCTTCCAGAACGGAAGTCGGCTCGTCGAGCAGAATGATCGGTGTGCCGCCGGTGCGGCTGGCCAGCGACAGCGCACGCGCCAGTTCCACCATCTGTCGCTGCCCGAATGACAGGTCTTCGCAAACCGTTAATGGGTCAACGTCGAGATGCACTGTGGCCAGTTCAGCCTGCGCTGCACGTTTGAGCTTTGACCAGTTCATGCGTCCAAACGTCGTGAAGGCTTCCTCACGGCCGAGAAACAGGTTCTCCGCGATTGTCAGGTTAGGCAGAATCGACTGCTCCTGATACACCATCGCAATACCTTTCGCGGTGGCGTCACGCGGGCTACGGATTACCAGCGGCTGGCCATTGAGCGTGATTTCGCCGGAGTCCTGGCGATAAGCGCCGGTCAGCAACTTCATCAGCGTCGACTTACCCGCGCCATTCTCACCAATCAGGCCAACGATTTCATTGGGCCGGACTTCGACCGATACGTCATCCAGAGCAAGCACACTTGGGAAGCGTTTCGTGATGTTCTTCAGTTTCAACATGTCGAATCTCCCAGATTCACTTAACGATGCGCCGGCGCGAGCGGTTGAGTGCAAGCGTCACCGCAACGATGATCAACACGCCCTGAATGCCCTGTTGCACATAAGGCGGCACGCCGAGCAGTACCATGCCGTTGCCGAGTACGACTACGATCAATGTCCCGATCAGCGTGTTCAGGGGACTGCCGTTACCGCCTGCAAGCGAGGTCCCGCCCACTACGATGGCCGTGATCGCGACAAACAGCTGGCCGTCGGCGATCAATGCATGTCCTTGTCCATATTGCGCGACGGCCAGGATGCCGGCCAGACCATAAAAGGCGCCCGCCAGTGCAAACACTGCAATCCGCACGCGCCGGACACGCACACCGTTCAAACGGGCGAGATCCTCGCCGCCGCCGATTGCCAGCGTGTGCCGTCCAAGCAACGTATGACGATAGATAAACCACGCGACGGCGAGCGCAAGCAAGCCCATCCATACGGACAGCGGCAAGCCCAGGTAGCGTGTAATCGCTATCGAACGCAGTGGTGTATCGCTCACGCGGATCGTGTTGCCGGACAGCCATGCCGTCCCGATTCCGGTTGCCACGAAACCGACTGCGAGCGTGGCAATGAAAGAAGGAATGCGCAGGAACACGTGAAGCAAGCCGTTGGCGAACCCCAATACCGTACCCGCGGCGATCGCGACGGCCAGCACCCACAACCCGAAGTGATTGTCGTTGTACGAGTTTTCGACCAGCATCGACACTGTGATCGCGGAAACCGCGACAATCCCTTCCGCTGACAGGTCGATACTGCCCAGTTGAATCACGAACGTACCGCCGAGCGCGATGGTGAGCGGAATCGCTGCGGAGATCGCGATTCGCGCCAGATTCATCGGATCAAAGAAGTCGTGATTGAACGCGCCGATGCAAAGGCCGAGCGCCAGCAGAACCAGCAGCGGCGCAAAGCGCTGCAGCCAGGCATGCATCGATGTGAATCCGATCCCGGTTGTTGTTGTGCGTACGGCCTGCCGGGTAGGCGCTGCGGTTAGCTTGCTCATCGATACACCACGGGGCCCGCGACGCGGGCATAAAGACTGTTCCAATCCGCGCTAGGCGTCGATTCGTGTGCCATGACCGTCTGCACGTTCGACTTGTTGACGAGGGTCGCCTTGCAGAACGATTCGCGCTGATCCTTCGGCAGCGATGCCACGTCCAGCTTCTTCTGCTGCGCATGAAGCCCCATCGATAGGCCAATGCCACCGAGCCAGTACGGATCCCAGTCGACTGTCGTCACAAGTTCGCCTACCTTGATCGCGGCGAGCCCGGGTTGCGTGCCGTCCATACCTGAGACCGGAATTTGTCCCGCGAGTCCCTCTGCACGCAACGCTTCGATCGCTCCCAACGCCATATCGTCGTTCGCGGCCCACACGCCCTTGATCTTCGAATTGAAACGCGTCATCCATGCCTGCATGATCGGGAAGGCCTTTTGCGAGTCCCAGTCCGCTACCTGGAAGTCGAGCAACTGGATATCGGGGAATTTCTTCAGCGCGGCCATCAGACCGGCTTTGCGCTCAATGGCCGGCACATTGCTGAAAATACCGCCAATCGCCACGATGCCGCCCTTGCCGCCCATCGCCTTGAACAACTCAGTTGCGGTGGACTCGCCGTAAGCCACGCCATCGAACGACAGGTGCGCGACGTAGTTCGGATTGAAATCCCACGGATGCAGATCCTTGGGCTTGTTCCAGATCGTCGTGACGTACGCACCCGCCTTCGAGCAGGCTTCGACGATGACTCGGGCATCAGCTGAGTCGTTGGGGTCAACGTTCAGCACAAGGTTGCCGCCGGTCTTTTGCAGCAGGGCGCGAATATCAGCGATGCCTTTTTCTGAACTACCTTCGGTCGTCAGCGGCACGTATGGCAGGCCGACGCTCTTTGCGAAGGCCTGCGCGCCCTTGTTGAACGCCGTGTAATACGGATTGGTCAACGAGCGAAATGAACACGCGAGCGTGGTCTGCCCCGCGCCAAACGAAAGACTCGACATGCCACCACCCGCGACCGCGAATGCCGCGCCCGCACCGAGTTTGATGAAGTCGCGGCGTGATACGCCTGCGTGTTGCTTCTGTTTCGACATGATGTCTCCTCCGAGCAAAAGGACCCTTTACGTCAGGGCTATCAATAAATAACTGGATATTTACGCGATCCTCGGAAGAGCCCGATTTCCAGGCACTTCATCAGACCATGCTAAGTATCGTCACACCGCTTCGACGGGAGTCCGGCGTGTTACCCGGCCCGAGGTACCCGCGAGCCGGCCCACCTCGGGCGCTGGCGTTGCTGCCAGACCGCGAATCAGATCAGCAGCCTTTTCCGCGATCATCAGCGTGGGTGCGTTCGTGTTCGAACTCACGATACGCGGCATCACTGACGAATCCGCGACTCGCAACCCTTCTATGCCATGCACACGCAACTGCGGATCGACGACCGACATTTCGTCGATGCCCATTTTGCAGGTGCCGACCGGGTGATAGCCAGTGCGTCCGTACTGCTGCGCATAGGTCTCATATTCGGCCTGCGTGCGCACCTTTCCGCCCGGAAAGTGCTCGCTCTTCAGGTACTTGCTGAGCGCCTTCTGGCTCATGATTTCGCGACTCTGGCGGATACCATCGACGGCCACCTTCAGGTCATACGGGTCACGAATATAGGCCGGATCGATCACGGGCGCGTCGGCGGGGTCAGCGCTGTGCAGCATGACGCTGCCGCGGCTGCGTGGCCTGAGAAAATAGGAGTTGAGCGTGCAGCCCGAGCCCGACGGTACAGGCGGCACGCCTGCCTCTACGCCCGCGCCGGGCAAGAAGTGAAACTGCAGGTCGGGTGTCGGTACGCTACTGTCCGAATACCAGAAGGCACCGCCTTCGGCGATGTTGGACGTGACCGGCCCCTTGTTGAACAGTTTGTACTCGAGGCCAGCGAGCAGCATCATGTGCTTCTTCGAATACTTGTCCAGACTGTACGCACCATTCAACTCATAGACGATATCGATGTCGAAGTGATCTTGCAGGTTCTGCCCGACACCGTTCAACGCATGCACAGGCTTCACACCGGCGCGTTGCAGATCATCGGGACGGCCAATGCCAGAAAGCATTAGCAGCTTCGGTGAGCCGATGGCGCCGGCGGTCACGATGACTTCGCGCTCAGCACGCGCAATGGTTACGTTCGAACGGTCGTCTCCGGATGCAAATTCGACGCCGATTGCGCGACCGCCTTCAATAACCACGCGCGAAACCAGGCAGCCCGTACGCACGGTCAGGTTAGGCCGTGAGCGGGCCTCGCGCAGATAGCCAACAGCTGCGCTGCAGCGTTTGCCATTGCGCTGCGTGACCTGATAAACGCCCACGCCCTCCTGTTGCGCGCCGTTGAAGTCGCTGTTGTGTGGCATGCCGGCTTCCTGTCCCGCGAGCACAAAAGCCTTTGTCAATTCGTTGACGCTGATGAGATCGGACACGCCGAGCGGGCCGCCAACGCCGTGATATTCGTTGCACAGACGCTCGTTATCTTCCATACGGCGCAAGTAAGGCAGCACACCGTCGCGAAATCCCCAACCAGTGCAGCCCTCACGCTCCCAGCCGTCGTAGTCCGAAGGCTGGCCTCGCGTGTAGACCATGGCATTGATCGAACCGCCGCCGCCGAGCACACGGCCCTGCGCGAACGGTATCCGCCGACCTTGCGTTTCGGCCGCCGCAGTCGTGCTATAGCCCCACGTCAGCGGGCCGCCCGTCATTTTGAAGAAGCCGACCGGCATGTGGATATATGGGTCCGTATCGGCAGGTCCGGCCTCGAGAAGCAGCACACGGTTGTCGGCATCTTCGCTCAGACGCGCCGCCAGCGCACAGCCCGCCGCGCCACCACCTACGATCACATAGTCATACATTGCTGTCTCCGATACTGTGTTCTGCAGTCACACGTTCCGTGCGACTTCGTCTTTCCTGAGACCCTCACGGCTCTTGCGGCCGTTTGATTTGCACTCGACCGCGTTATGCGATCCAGCGCGGCCGGTTGCCCAACTGGACATGTACTGACTTCAGTTCGGTGTATTCCTCGACACCGTACCGCCCCGTTTCGCGGCCAATGCCTGATTGCTTGACACCGCCGATCGGCATTTCCGGGCCGCCGGTGATGGTGCAGTTGACCCAGATCCGGCCGGCCTGTACGTCGCGAAAGCCCTTGATCGCGCCTTGCAGATCACGCGTCCAGATGCTGGCTGCGAGGCCGTAGGGCACGCCGTTCGCAATCTGAATCGCCTGCTCGAAGGTGTCGAATGGCGTGACCGCCAGCACGGGTCCAAAAATTTCTTCCTGCGCAAGCGCGCTTTGCGGCTGGACGTTGCGGAACATCGTGGGCTGGATGAAGAAACGCTCGCCAACCCGGCTCGACGTCCCGCCATGCACCAGTTGTGCGCCGTCCCCGCCGCCCGCTTCGATGAAACTGCAAATCTTGTCGAACTGACGCGCTTCGACAATCGCGCCAACGTGGTTCGACGCATCGAGCGGATCGCCCACCCGCACCTTTTCCAGTACACCCTTGACCCGGGCGACCAGTTCTTCTTCCACCGATCGATGCACGACGAGACGGCTGCCGGATACACAGCATTGGCCCGCATTGAAACAGATGCCAAAGGCGATAGCGTCCGCAGCGTCGGCAAGGTCAGCGTCCGCGAACACGATCTGCGGATTCTTGCCGCCCAGTTCGAGCCCGACCTTCTTCATGTTGCCGCCCGCTGCCGTCAGCACCGAGCGGCCCACCGGCGTCGAACCCGTGAATGACACCATGTCGACATCCATGTGCTCCGCGAGCGCCTGGCCCACGTTCGAGCCGAGCCCGGTCACCACGTTCACAACGCCATCCGGCAATCCGGCCTCGGTCAGGAGCGCCGCGAGCTTGAGTGTCGTGGTTGACGTGAGTTCAGCGGGTTTGACAACTGCGGTACACCCGGCCGCCAGCACGAAGGGCAGACGCTCGGACAGAATGAAGAACGGGAAATTCCATGGCGTGACGATACCCACCACGCCGACCGGCTGGCGCACAACCAGACCGAACATGTCGCTGCCGAGGGTGTCATGCGAATCGCCGTGAGCGACACGTGCAAGACCTGCCGCATATTCCCAGATGCCCGCGGCTGCGTTGATCTCGCCGCGTGACTGGCCGATCGGCTTGCCACTTTCCAGCGTTTCAAGGTAAGCAAGCGTCTCCACGTTTTCCCGGATCAGACTCGCGGTTTTCAGCAACACCGTCGCACGCTGCTCACCGGGCAGGCGCGACCAACGCCCGTCGTCGAACGCACGGCGCGCCGCAGCGACCGCTGCATTCAGATCGTCGACAGATGCGCGCAGCGTGGAGGTCACCGGCACGCCGTGGCCCGGGCTCTTACGTGTCACAAATTCGCCACCCTGCCCACCGTAGTCCTTGCCGTCGATGAACATCGGGGTCCGCAGGGGTTCCGACGGAAGACGAAGCGCTGCTGCGAGTTCATTCAGATTACTCATTCCTGCCTCCAGTATTTGCCTTTTGCACGGACACGAAGAACGCATCGCACATGCGGAAAATTGTGAGCGCCGTTCAACGTACCGTCCATTCGTTGCCCATTCTGCACCATCCGGTTACTTCCTGACAATGCCTTTTTGGTCTATAGTCCCTGACACAACCCGGCCGCAGCTGACGCCGTTTCCACCGACTCCTTTTGCAGCAATCAACGTACATGACTCTTGCGACCACGCCCCCCCGCCGGGCACCTAAAGCCGCCAAGACGGGCGCCGCGCAGCCACCGAGGCAGCGGGATCCGGAGGTGACCCGGGCGCGCATTCTCGAAGCAGCGAAAGCGGAGTTCGCGAAACTCGGTCTTGCTGGCGCGCGCGTGGAAGCCATCGCTACGCGTTCGAAGGCCAACAAGCGGATGATCTATCACTACTTCGGCAGCAAGGAGGAGCTCTTCGTGGCCGTCCTCGAAGACGCCTACGCTGACATCCGCACCGCCGAACTGAAGCTCAACCTCGACCATCTTTCGCCTGAAGACGCGATCGTCGCGCTCGCCACGCATACCTGGAACTACTACCTGAAAAACCCCGAGTTCATGACGCTCGTGAACAGCGAGAACCTGCACAAGGCACGACATCTGAAGAAGTCCGAACGATTCAGGGAACTGCATCGTGATTTCATCTCGATGCTGCAACGCATACTCAACCGTGGCGTAGAAGCGGGCGTGTTCCGTAGCGGTGTCGACGCCCGGCAACTGCACATCACGATGGCGGCGATCGGTTATTACTACCTGACCAATCGCCACACCAGCGGCCTGATCTTCGACATCGACTTCATGAGCAAGGACGCCTTGAAAAACCGTCTCGACTTCAACATCGAGACCATTCTCAGACTCTTGCGTCCCTGAGCGTCCGTACGCGGAGCGCCCACGCCCGGCGCTCCCGGTTTCACAGCCGCACATCAGGCCGCCTGCTCGCGCGGCTTGTCCGCGCCACCCTTACAGCGTGCGAGTAATGCGTCGTCGACAAGCGGGCGAAACCCCATCCGCGCAAGCACATGTCGCTCAACATCCACCCCTTGCGCCACTTCGATCAGACGGACCCCGTTCTCTTCGAGCCTGAACACGGCGCGCTCCGTCACATAAAGGACTTCCTGCTTTGCGATACGCGCCTGCGCGCCGCTAAACGTGATGTGCTGCACGCGTTCAACGAGCTTTGGCACACTGCCTGGCGACACGATATTCAGACGCTCGCCCACCTGCTCGACCTGAAGGCCCTTTGCTTCGAAACTGCCGCAAAAGACGATCTTGCGCGCGCCCTGGGTGATGTCGATGAAGCCGCCTGGCCCCACCACGGTGGCACCCAGTTTCGACACGTTGATATTTCCGTCACCGTCCATCTCGCCCATGCCAAGAAACGAGATGTCGACGCCGCCACCGCTGTAGAAATCAAATTGATCGACACTGGAGAGGATCGCCTCTGCGTTGCGCGCGGAGCCGAACATCGGGCCGTCGAGCATCGCGCCGTTGTGGATGCCCTGCTCAACCGTCCCCCAGAACGTGCCGAGCCGCCCCTGTTCGGCCAGCACGCCCGGAATACCGCCGGGAATACCGAAACCAAAGTTCGCCGAATGCCCCTCGCGCAGTTCCTGCGCTGCGCGCGCGGCAATGATCCGACGAATACCAGTCGGGACTTCATAGAAGCCTTCAGCGAGGATGCCGAGCGATTCACCGCTCAGCGTAGGGTCGTAGTCGGCGACGACGCACTGCACCTGCGCCGGCGTCTCGACTAGCGTATCGACGAGCACGCCCGGAATGCGCACCAGGCGCGCGGGTACATACCCGGCCGGCTCGCGCTCCTTGACCTGCACGATTACGTGACCACCGCTATTGTGGGCAGCGAGAGCCGCTGCATACGTATCAAGATCGGCGGGCTCGCGACGCAAGGTGACGTTGCCCCGGGCATCCGCGGATGAACCAAGCAGAATCGCGAAATCGACCTTGAACGGCTTGTAACGCAGGTACTCGCGGCCATCAAGTTCAATCAGTTCGACGAGTTCTTCGTTAGCGCGCGCATTGATCTTGCCACCGTCGATACGCGGGTCGACAAACGTGCGCAGCCCGACGTGCGTGACGAGCCCCGGCCGTCCGGCCCCAATCTCCCTCAGCAGGGTGGAGATTGCTCCGGCGGGGAAGCTATACGCTTCGAAAGCGTTGTCTTTGGCCATTTTCTGCATGGCGGGCGACCAGCTCCAGTGCCCGCCGATAACGCGCCGCACCATACCGGCATGCGCGAAACGCCCCAGCCCGCTGCCCTTCCCGTCGCCGATTCCAAGCGCGTGGACCACCGTCAGATCGCGCGGATGGCCAGTCTTAAGAAATCGCTGCTCCAGTGCCGCGAGCACAGCGTCCGGCTCGAGCAAACCGCCGCCGTTACTGGCCAGCGCAATTGTCGCCCCATCGAAGATCTGCTCAACCGCGTCTTCGGCATGCATCCAGTTTTTCAACCTACCCTCCAATCAATTCGGCCTCAAAGCTCGTTGACATCGCTCGTTCGTTGGTTTTAAATAACCATCCAGATGGTTACTTGATACCAATGTTGGCACAGGAAACCACGTAATTCAAGCGGCGATGCGCGACGCTCGGGTATACCTTCATTCGCGCAAACCCGGCATAAACAGGCGCCGATCACGAGAACGGAGACAGCATGAAACTCTCAGAAACCCACCAGCAGATTCGCGAAACAACCCGTCGCTTCGCGCAAGAAGTGATTCGCCCGCTCGCCGAAGAACTGGATCGCGAAGAACGGTTCCCGGCGGAGATCTACACCCAGATGGGCGAGTTGGGCCTGTTCGGCATCACCGTGCCGGAAGAATTTGGTGGTGCCGGACTCGACGTCATGGCATATGCACTCGTGATGGAAGAACTGTCGCGCGGCTACGCTTCCGTGGCAGACCAGTGCGGGCTCCTTGAACTGATCGGCACCCTTCTCTCCATACACGGCACCGACGCTCAGCGTGCGACCTACATGGAGCCCCTATTGCGAGCGAAACGACGCCCCGCTTATTGCATCACCGAAGCCGACGCAGGCACCGATGTCTCCGGTATCCGGACCACCGCGACCCGTACACCCGAGGGCTGGGAACTTAACGGCGCCAAACTATGGATTCACAACGCGCCGGTCGCCGACGTCGCATTCGTGCTCGCTCGAACCGACCCAGCGGCGGGAAAGCGTGGCATGAGCATCTTTATCGTGGACTGCCATTTGACGGGCGTCTCGAAGGGACCGAAAGAACACAAGATGGGACAGCGCGCGTCGCAGGTTGGCGAGTTGCATTTCGATCGCGTCAAGCTCCCGGCCGACGCGTTGCTGGGACAGGAAGGCCGCGGCTTTCACATCATGATGAGCGCGCTGGATAAAGGCCGCGTAGGCATTGCATCGCTTGCGGTGGGGATTGCCCAAGCTGGGTTGGAAGCCGCGCTCGAATATGCTCAGACGCGCAAGCAGTTCGGCAGTCACATTGCCGAGTTTCAGGGCATTCAATGGATGCTGGCCGACATGGCGAAGGACATCCAGGCCGCGCGCCTTCTCGTTCGCGACGCCGCGGAGCGACTGGAAGCGGGCGAGCGCGCCAGCATTGCTTGCTCAATGGCGAAGTGCTTTGCCGGAGATACCGCTGTGAAGCACAGCGCCAACGCCGTACAGATTTTTGGCGGAAGTGGCTACATTCGCGGCTACGAAGTCGAACGTCTGTACCGGGACGCCAAGATCACGCAGATCTACGAAGGCACGAACCAGATCCAGCGCACGATTATTGCACGCGATCTGATCGCGAACGGAGCCTCATTGTGAGCGCCCGCCCGATTGCCCTTGTCACGGGAAGCCGGCGCGGCATCGGTCGCGCAATCGCGATCGAGCTCGGTCGCGCCGGTTTCGACATTGCACTGACCGATGCGGTCGCGTCGGACGAACTCGACAACGCCGTTCGTGAGGTTCAGCAAACCGGCGCACATGCGATCGCAACGGTATCCAACCTCGCCGACATCGACTCCCATCCGGCAACGTTGCGTGCCGTTGAAGCCTCCCTCAATGGTCAGATCGACTGCCTCGTAAACAATGCGGGCGTTTCGGTGATGTCGCGTGGCGACCTGCTCGATGTCACAGCGGAAAGTTTCGACCGTTGCATCGCGGTGAATACACGCGGCACGTTCTTTCTCACTCAGGCATTCGCGAAGCACTGCCTTGCGCGCTCGAGTGCACCCGTTGCACCGCATCCGTCGATCATCACCATCACGTCGTCGAATGCGATCGCGGCTTCGCCCTTGCGCAGCGAATATTGCGTATCCAAGGCTGGCCTTTCGATGGCGAATACGCTCTTCTCGTTGCGCCTCGCTGAACACGGCATCAGCGTGTACGAAGTGCAGCCTGGCCTGATCGAAACCGAAATGACCGCCCCGTCCCGCGCGCGCTACGACGTGCAGATCGAACAAGGACTGACCGCCATCAAACGCTGGGGCACGCCGCAGGAAGTCGCCATCACCGTGCGAACGCTTGCAACCGGCGGTCTACCCTACAGCGTCGGCCAGGCGATCCGTATCGACGGCGGCCTGCTCGTTACCAAATACTGAGTCCAACATGAACCTGTCAATCAAACTTCCGGCCGCGTCCGGCACATTGGAAACGTATATCGTGCAGGGCGTGCCGCTCGAGGTGAAGCCGCCAGTGCGTGAATTCAATCGTATCGCGTACTCCGCCGCCCACGTGGTAGCCGATCCGTTGCGCGCGGGTGAACTGAAAGTCGCGCCCGCCATCGACTGGGATCGCACCATCGAATACCGGCGCTACCTTTTGCAACAGGGGCTGGGCATCGCAGAAGCCATGGATACGGCGCAACGCGGCATGGGTTTGCCATGGAGCACAGCACTTGAACTGATCACGCGCAGCATCGAAGGCACCCGCGATATTGCCGGGGCGGCCATCGCGTCGGGTTGCGGCACTGACCACGTCACTCCCGCGTCAGCGACGAACTGCGATCAGGTGATTCGCGCGTATGCGGAACAACTCGAAGCCGTGCAACGCGTGGGCGGCCGCGTGATCCTGATGGCGAGCCGCGCGCTTGCCAAGGTGGCGCGCTCACCGGACGATTACCGCAGGGTCTATCGCGAAGTGCTCGCCATGTGCGATCAACCCGTTATCCTGCATTGGCTCGGCGACATGTTCGACCCAGAACTCGCTGGGTACTGGGGCGCAAGCCGATTTCCCGATGCAGCCGAAGTCTGCCTCGATATCATCGAGGCCAACGCGGCGAAAGTTGACGGCATCAAAATCTCGTTGCTCGACGAGCAGAAGGAAATCACGTTCCGCCGCCGCCTGCCGCAAAGCGTAAAGATGTACACCGGCGACGACTTCAATTATCCGGCGCTGATCGCTGGCGACGGCACCCATTTTTCGCACGCACTGCTCGGCATTTTCGACGCCGTCGCACCGGCGGCGTCTCAAGCGCTAGCAGCCCTTTCCGCTGGCGATGTTGAGACGTTCAGCCGGTTGCTGGCTCCGACGGTCCCGCTTTCACGTCACATTTTCCGCGCTCCAACGCAGTACTACAAAACCGGCGTGGTGTTCCTCGCGTACCTGAATGGCTTCCAGGATCACTTCTTTATGCCGGGTGGTCACCACGGTATGCGGCCGCCGGCTTATCTGGCCGACGTATTCCGCCTGGCCGATCAGGCCGGCTTGCTGCGCGATCCGGGCGACGCGATCACTCGCATTCGAAAGGTCATGGCGCCACTAGGATGCGGATCGTGAGAAACCTTCAGGGAAGACTTGATCTGTGCTCCATCAATACCGCAACACTGGGCCATCGGGAGCCACTCGGTCGCACGATTGACCGCATTGCCCGAGCGGGTTTTGGCGGGATAGCGCCGTGGCGCCGCGAGGTCGAGGAAGGCGATCTCGCACAGCTTGCGCGCCAGATCAAAGCGCTCGACCTTACCGTGACCGGCTACTGTCGCTCAACGTATCTGCCGGCGGCGACTTCAGCGGAATTCAGCGCGAACGTTGAAGCAAACCGGGCTGCATTGCGCGACGCGGCAGTGCTCGGAGCTCGCTGTTTCGTGATGGTGGTCGGCGGCCTCGTACCAGGTAGCCGCGATCTGGAAGGCGCGCGGTCCCAAGTGGTCGACGGCATCTCGATGTTGTTGGGCACGGCACGTGAGTGCGGCGTTCCGCTCGCACTCGAGCCACTTCACCCAATGTACGCAGCCAACCGCGCGGTGGTCAATACCATCGCGCAGGCAATGGATATTTGCGAGACCGTGGACCCAGACCGGTCGAGCTATATCGGCGTTGCAGTTGACGTTTACCACTGCTGGTGGGACCCGGAACTCAAGGCGTCGATCGCGGCAGCTGGGCATGCAGGCCGCATTCTCGCGTATCACGTGTGCGACTGGCTGCACGAAACAGGCGACATGCTGCTCGATCGCGGAATGATGGGTGACGGCGTCATCGATCTTCCTGCTGTGCGGACATGCGTCGAGCGTGGCGGATACGACGGCTTCGTAGAGACCGAGATCTTTTCGGCTAAGAACTGGTGGCAACGCGCACCGGAAGAAGTTCTCGCAATCTGCGGTGAACGCCTGCAGACAGTCTGTTAATGGCGCGGCGCTGAACCATACGAACACTAGGAGACAGCAATGACTGAGAGGATTCGCTGGGGCATACTGGGCGCCGCAAAGATCGCCGACAACTTTGTCGTACCGGCTATCCAACGCTCGTCCAACGGCCGCGTAACCACCGTTGCGAGCCGCGACCGAGCCCGCGCACAGGCTTTCGCGACAAAGCATGGTATCGACCACGTGCTGACGAGCTACGATGCGGTGATCGAAAGCAGCGACGTGGACGCGATCTATATCCCGTTGCCCACCGCCAGCCACGTCGAATGGTGCAAGAACGCTTTGCTCGGTGGAAAACACGTTCTTTGCGAGAAGCCCATCGCAATGAATGCCGACGAGGTACTCGAGTTGATCGCCTTACGTGATAAAGCCGGGCTCGTATGCGGCGAAGCATTCATGGTGGCGCATCACCCACAATGGGCTTTTGTTCGCGACAGCCTGGCTCAGGGAATGCTCGGCGAACTCACGCTGATCGAAGGGTCGTTCACTTACTTCAACGACGATCCCAATGCACTCAAGAACAATCTTTCACTCGGCGGCGGCGGGATCCGCGATATCGGCGTCTACCCGGTTGTGACCACGCGGCTCGCGACTGGGCTCGAACCAGTTCGTGTCAACGCCGAGGTCCTGCTCGATCCCCGCTTCGGCACCGATCGGTTCGCACGTTGCACCGCCGAATTCCCTGGCTTCTCGATGACGTTTTACTGCGGCACACAAATGGCGCGCCGCCAGCACATGATTTTTCATGGCACAAAGGGTTGGTTAAGCGTAGATGCTCCCTTCAATCCTGGAATCTACGGGCCAGCACAAATTCGCCATCGTTCCGACGAGGCCGGTCAAACACGAGTCATTGAATTCGGCGAGACCAACCAATATCAGTTGATGGTGGAGGACTTCGCTGGAACGGCGCTCGGGCGAAGAGCGAATCTGGCTTTCACCCTTGAGAATTCGCTCGGTAACCAACGGGTCATCGACGAGATACTTTCCTACGGCGCATAAGTGAAGCGTCACGGCACTATGGCAGCCGTGAGCGACGACGCACCGGTGGGATACTGCTACCGCCGGTGCAGTCGGAAACCTGACGCTATTGAGGGGTCGGCGCGTCTTGCCGGATCAGCTCGCGGCGCTTCAGTTCAGCCCAGAACGCCGGTGGAATGTCGGCACGGAACGTGTGCAGGTTGTCTTCCAGTTGCGCAACCGTACGCACGCCGGGGATGTTGGTCGGGATGGCAGGATGGCCGAGAACAAACTGCAGCGCCGCCGCCTT
>NZ_JBNDMQ010000076.1:0-15416 GCF_050436665.1 Paraburkholderia sp. EB58
CCAGCGCGGAACCGGGGCAGCGCTGTTCAGCTGCGTGTGGTATCGATGCAGCTTAAATTGCGATCATCTCTGTCTTGACAGAGGGGTCCACTTTACAGAGCATCTACGGCTTTCGGGCGGCGCTTGGTTTCCGTGGGATGGAAAGCTTCGCCTCGTCGTTTGAGGCTCGCAGGGTGGTATTGGGCAGCAACTACCGTTGCCGTGACGAGATTTTGAGCGCTGCAGATCGGGTAATCCGGAATAACGTCGATCGCATCCCAAAGCGTCTCGTCGCCGAGCGCGGTGCAGGCGGAGCCGTGCAGTCGCAGCGGTTTGACGACGAGTACGCTGACGCCGCGGCCGCTGTCGAGGCACTGCAGCCGAAACTCGCTGCGGGGCAATCGTGCGCGATTCTCGCCCGCACGAATCGCATACTGGATCCGATCGAATCGGTCTGCCGGTCGCACGGAGTGAACTATTATCGCGCCTCGGGCCAGTCGGTCCTGAACCGTCCGCAGGGTGCGTTAATGTGCAATCTGCTCGAGATAGTGCAGGGTACGAAGCACAACGGACTGGATGCTGTACTCGCCCACAGTGAGATGAGTACGAGCGACCTGAGCGCACTTCACAGGTTGATGGGTGCAACCCTGGTGCAGCAGCAAAAAAAGGAACTGGTCGCGATCGGCTTGTCCGAAGACACCGCCACCGCATACCGCGGGTTCATGAAGCGGCTGTCGGAGTGGCAGGCTCTGACTTCCCGCCAGGCATACTCTCTGGCGCTTGAGGGTGTGCTCGAATGGATGCTTGGGTACGCGAAGGGCGACACCGCGATCCGGGCGATCCAGGCGACGTACGACGTCGTCTCGCGGCTCAACGGACCGTTCAATGAACGGATAGAGTTCCTGAAGCGGGACAACAACAAGCCGGTAGAAGGCGCGCTCATTCTCACCACGATGCACAGTTCGAAAGGGCTGGAGTGGGACCACGTCTGGATCACTCGCGCCGAAGAGGGCGTGGTGCCCGACGAGAAGAGTCCTGAGTCCGAGGAGCGCCGCCTGTTCTATGTGGCTATGACTCGTGCGCGTGATAGTCTGGTGATCTCAACGATCAGGAAGAATCCGGTGTCGCGATTTGTGATCGAGTCCGAGCGTAGCTAGGTTACAGGTCAAGTGTTCGACGGAGACAAACGGCGGGGTCTTCTCCAGCGTCGCCGCTGGCAGGGGAAGCGGCACGATGCTTAGCCCGCCTGGGCCTCGTCAGCGTCGATGCGTTCGTTGAACGTAGGGCTTTCGTTTCCGCTGCCGCTCTTGTTCACGTTGGGCGTAACCGGGAACCGATGGAAATCGTCCGGGCATTTGCGGGCATTGTTCCCGAGATCCACTGCCTCATCGAAGGTCGTGCCCATACCGATGCACTCAATTCGTCAAACAGTGTGTCATCATTCTTTCCTACCTATAACGTGAGGGACCGGTATGTATTTGATAGGCGAGGGGCGAAAGGCCTACCTAGACTTTATTAAGAACGTTCCAATTCAAGCGTTCTTTTTCTTCATGAGTTTCGTGTTCTGTCATGGTGGGCTGCAAGGTCACCCCGCTGCTATCAAGTGGGTTATTGGAATTATCTTCGGCCTGATGGGCGCCGCCGCCGCCGTGGCCAGTTCCAGTCTGTTTGCTGATTCGGTGCGCGAAAATGTTGTCGCGCCAGCGAGGGCGCGCGCGTTTCAAAAATACCCGTCGACTAACGGCGACGCGATTGTATGGGGCAAACAGTTCATCAAACGTTGGTGGCTCAGGAAGCGGGCCTTGGCCGAGGTATTCCTGGTTGTTCTGGCGATTAATCTTTGTTTCCAGGCCGCTGTTATCTCTGCCCTTCTTTCAGCGATCAATGCGTTGTAATCTACGTCACAAAAAAAAGCCGACCGGATTAACGATCGGCTAAGGATTCTGGCTATTCCGAGTGCCGTGCCAGAACCTGAGAGAACAACATTATCCCGCATCGGTCGAGCACGCTGTTATATCCAATCGCTATCCGATCTCCATCTGAGGCGCTAGTTCATCGACCGTGATCGAATACTCGATGCCCGCGTCGTCTGTCGCGACAACCGTTTTCACGCCAACTGGAACACTTACGTCAGCGTGGTCGTGCCCCCCGCCTGTCACTTTCACCGCGTCGATATCCAGCACGACGTGCGCGGTGTGGTCAGCATTGATCGATACGACCGTCGCTTGCAGAGTAACGCCAGTCGATATATTCGCGGTCTTAACCTCGGACGGCGTTGTGGCCGCCACATAGTCTGACTGTTCCGACACGGACGTCACTGAGGGAATGCCGACAAAGCCTTGGTGATCGATAAACAGGTGCGATGGCACACCACTTGCACTGCTCGCGAAAGCTTCGAACCTGACGGATACGTTTTTAAGGCTCGCGACATCCAACCAGTTGTGTTCCACACAGGCAACACGATGGGCAGCGGCCGAAGAACCGGAAAAACCTTGCGCGCGGTTGTACGGGCAAGCCGCACCGACGCTCTCCATGGTACTGGCGTGCGCGCTCAATGAGATGGCCGCAACCAGTAAAGCGAATGTCTTTTTCATATCAGTTTGTTTTCCTTGTTCGACGTCGGATTTCCGCAAATCGGCGTAACTACGCCAGACCTGGCGTTGCTGCTGACTGTCGTGAAAGCGGCTGAACGTTAGATGGCTGGCTTTCGATTGTCAGCTCGCGTGCTACACGGGAAATTTGCCCCTCAAGCGAGGCGCGCGGCCCAAGGCGAATGGTGCCGCAGTAGTAGATGTTGCCTCTTACGCGACCGTTAATTTCGAGAATGCCCCGTGCGCGCACGTCGCCTTCTACCGTACCGTCGATGCGCACGTGCTCGCCTTCAAGCGGGCCTTTCACCATGCCGCCCACGCCAACATGGAGTAGGCCGGCGTTCGCAATCAGCGCGCCGCTGACAATCCCGAAGGTGCTGATCCCATGGTCGAGGATCATGTCGCCGTGGATCGTGCATCCCGCCGCCAGAAGCGTAACGTTGAGTGACTGTGGTTTCATGCGGCTAATCCTTCAAAAAATCTGCACGTCACCCGATCGGGCGGGAGCGGCGGGTTTGTCCTGATCCGCCTGCTGCGGCGTGTCCGTCTTCGCAGCGCTTGCGGGCGCTACCAACCGGTGAAGATGGTGCGCTGCTGCGGGCGCCGGCGATGGCACTTGCGCCTGCGGGTGTTCAACGGCTGCGGGTTCCGTAACGGGTTGCGGCTTCTGGACCGGCGCAACGGACTGCGGAGCGGGCGAGGGCGTCATGGTCGGCGCGGCCTGCACCGGCTCATGGCGCGCGGCGTGGATGGGCGACGCTATCGCCCTTGCTTCATCGGTTGCGGCCGCCTGAATTGCCGGAGCATCGGCCACGCGCGCCGACTCGGCAGGTTTTGCCGTCTGCCGCAGCAGTTCACGCGGATCCACGCTCACCATGCCGATCTGTGGCTCGCCCGTAACGGCAAGGTCGGAAGCGCTTAGCGGGCGAGCAGGTGCTGCGTTGACGGGGGCCGGCGATGACGGGGCGTGCGTCTGCGCCACCGGTACGACGTGCGCTGCACCCGTCCGTCCTAGAACTACCCATAACCGCGCGGCGCCTATGCCACCGCCCAGAGCAAGGGCGGCGGCCGCGGCGACGATCGCGACGCGCTTGCTGAACCGCAGCCTCGGCCATCTGATCGATGCCGGGGGCCCGTCGCCAGACACTGGCGCTGCCAGTGCAGGAATAGCCGCGACCTGTCCAGTCAGATCGATCACGACAGGCTGCGGTGCGTATTGCGCATGCAGATTTTCGATATCCCTGATATTCACACTTTCCTCCGTCGTCCTGGGACGAGCTTAGCGAGCTGGCTGCGCTGTCAAGTGCGCCAGGCTGTTGTGCGAGTGAAACCCGTTACTCTTCGCGGCGGCTGCCGTCGAAGTCGTACTGGTCGTTGTCGGGCACGCAGACGAGCGCGATATGCCGGATGCGCTTCTCGGCGTTAGCCACAAGCGTCTCGCGCTCTTCTGGCTGCAGCTTCTGTGCGAACACGGCTTCCATCGACCGGCCTGAGAGACGATCGTATTGGGACAGGCATCGCACGAGCCTGCCGGCCAGCGGGTGGGTGACGAGCAGTTCGATTTCTTCCTGGGGTCGTGGGAAGGTGCGAGCGTTGCGCTTTTCGATCCAGGCAATTGCCTTGGTCAGCCACTCGTCGGTTGCCCGAAACGCCGCGTCCAGTGCCAGCAGCTTGCCATTGCGGGCGACAGTGACCTTGGCTGCGCAGAAGTTGTAGTCCGAGCGCACGAAATCGCGGATAAAGTGCGATGAGTACTTCAGGATCGTGCGCGAGTCCGACTGCGGGATGATCCGTGCGATGCGCGAATCGCTCGTGAGCCGTTCGATAGGCTTGAGCCCGGTGCCGCCTGGGTCGTTGGGCGGCGGTGGCGCTACAGCGGCAGCAGCGGCAACTTGCGGGTTGTCGACATGCGCCAGTGTCGATGGGGCGTGCCCAGAAAGCGGCGACGGCTCCGGTTTGCGCGGATTATCAAGAACAGCGGCCATTTTGATTTCGGGTGGTGGTCTCTCTCACCACGAATTCTGCGTGTTCCGCAAACTGCGTAGCGGGCAAAAGCTACGCTCATTTGGTGATCTTTCCGATGTTGCATGGTCCGGTTTTCGGCAATACTGGACTCATTCCTGGCGTCACTGACGCATCGACCTTTGACTTCGTAGCCCGAAGTCCATCTTCTGTACAAGCCGTGCCTTTGTGCATGCTCCGACCAGCTGGCAACTGGTGTGGAATCTCTTCTGATGAGCGCTTCGCCCGCGCTCCCCATCTTTCAGCGATAAAACTCGTCGTCGGCCGCATTCAGTTGCGCCGTGACCTCGTTCGAACCCGGAGATTCGGGTGTTCTCTCTCCAGAGCCCATTCGGGTAGAGCGATTGCAGTGCGCTGATCCGTGATCCTGCGGCGGAATGTTTTTTCCGAAAATGGGCTGTTGCGCGGCGTGACCATGCCGCGCGAGGACGACCTCACGTCCTCGATATGAGCCTCACGGCTCCCTGAGCGCCACATCCCCGAAAGGGATGTGGCGCCCGGGTCATTTCCACCGAATCCGAAGCGCGTTCCCCTGACCGGGAGCGCGCTTTTTTTTCGTCCTGTGTTTTTTCCTGTACCGGAGGTTTTCATGCTTCCCGACCACCTTAACGCGCGCATTGCCGAGACGATCAGTCACAAGATCGACGAGGAGCGTGCATCCGCCGACACCGTTTCGCCAGCCTGGCGTTCACAGTGCGAGGTAGCCCATGTCGCGATGCTTTGCGATCCGGAACGTCGCGTTTTTCTGTCCCGCATAGCTGAGGTCCGTGGCAACGCGGTGGCCGACTCCCTGGAGCAGTCGGCCGGCGAGTTGCGCACGTCAGCTATCTTCTTTCTTGCGAGGAAACCCTCATGAACGCTGTAGTCAGTATGACCGGCTCACCGGCACGCAGTCTGGTGGAGGAGCGCGCTATGCGCCCGCCGACCATTGGGCGGATCCGACCGGGTATCAAGGTGCTCAAGCAGTCGATCGCGCCCGACAATGAACGGGCGGCAAAGATCTACCGTGAGATGGTCGAGGCGGGAGATTCGTTCGAGACGATCGCGAAGACGCTGGAGTCCCAGTGCCGTATCAAGGATGCGCTCGTGCCCAAAAACGTGCCGTATTTCACCTGCCGGCGCTCCGACTTTACGAATCCGGAAGTGGCCGACGAGATTCTCCGGCTGTATGGCGAGGATCGTGGCGACGGGGTCAAGCTGTACCGCTTCCCGGCGTTGTTCGCCTTCAACGACTGGATGCAGAACCTGCCAAACCAGATGGCTGCATGGGGTACTACCGGGCGGAAGTTCTTCTCGGAGTACGGCAACGACGGCACCCGCTATTGCAAGACGTATGCGAAGGTCGAGCGTGACCCTCGCGCACAACGTGGCAAGCGGCACTTCGGTGGCCGTGTCGTCATATTCCGGCAGGACGATTCGATACCGGACGGCATCTGCGATCCCGAGCAATGTCCGCAATACCAGTCACGCCAGTGCAACCTGTCTGCGGGATTCATCTTCGCCGTCCCTGATATCAAGGGGTTGGGGCTGATCGAATTGCCGACCAACTCGATCTATGTGCTTCAGAAGGCGTACGCTGCAATGCAAACCGTGCTCCTTGCACGTGGAAAGCTGACCGGTACACGCTTCTGGATCTCCAAGCGCGAGTTTGATATCACGCGGATCAACGAGAGTGGCGAACCCGTCCGGCAGAAACAGATGCTGACGGTGCTCGATGCGGACATCGACATCGGGGCGCTGCTCGATGGTGCTGAAGATCCCGTTCCGGCGCTTGATGCCGCCAACCAGGCGGTTGCCCTGATCGAAACCGGCGGGAATGTCCACCCGATCCATGGCGACACCCTCGGTGGTGCTGAAGCTGGCCCAGGCAGTCCTGCTACGTCTGACCAAGATGATTCTGAATCTTCTTCCGGTCCGACGCTTCGCGCGGTCATAGCTGACCCAGGTACACAGACAGAAGTGACGGGTAACGCTGTCGATGAGCCCCTCGAAGACAAGTTGCATCGCATGTCGGATCTGTTGCAGCGTCTCGGACTGAGTGTCGAGACTCGCAAGCAGGACTTTCGTGTCTATGCGCATGTCACGTTCGGTCGTGGCTGGACTGAACGCCCGGCAGATGTTGACCGGATGAACGAGCGACTCGCGGGTGCCCTGACTGACCGCGCTCCGCTTGATCGCGAGATTGCGTCGGCTGGCCAGTCGGTGCTGTTCGACCAGGCATAGCCTCTTTGACCTCTTTGCCAGCCCCTTCGGGGGCCGGCGTTATTTCCTCCCTCCATACCGAGAACACTTCAGCAAGGTGCCTTGCTCAAGTGCTTTCGACCGCGCATCGTGCGCATCGAACGAGCCCGCTTCGGCGGCCATTTCTGCGAATCTCTGACGTCAAATTCTGACGTTCAACCTTTGAGGCTGCCGTTGGCGGCCTCTTTGCTTTAGGGAGACTCATCTTGAAGGTGGCTCAATTTTCTGACTTGCATTATTCGCCGGGCAATCTGGCGGAGTCTGATCGTTGTTTCAGTTTTGCGGTCGGCCATGCAATCGACGGCGGCGCACAGATCGGTGTGGTAACTGGCGACTCCACCGATCATCGGCTCGAAGCGCACTCGCCGGCACTGAACGCGCTGGCCAACCAGATTCACCGGTTGGCTCAAGCGATGCCGGTTGTCATGCTTCAGGGCACGTTCTCGCACGAGCCGCCCGGCACGCTCGATAACTTCGGCCTGATGGGCAGCACCCACACGGTGTTCATCGCTGACAAGGTGCAGCAGGTCGCACTCGTCGGGGGGCGCTTCGTCGCCTCCAGCGGACCGATATTTTCTCCGGACGAGGTGAATGATCTGCTCGAGGCTCGACCGGACATCGTTTTCACCTGTCTGCCTACGGTCAACCGGGGGCAGCTCGCCGCGCACGTTGGCGCGCTCGCGGCGGGGACGCAACTGGGGGATGTGCTGGCTGCGTACCTCACAGCTGCAGGCCGGGTGAACACGGTGTTACGGGAGGCTGGCGTCGCAACCGCGGGCCTGTCTCACGGCACGGTCAATGGCTGCGAAACAGAGCATGGTGTCGTCATGGCGGGTCTCGATCACGAGTTTTCGCTGGGCGCGCTGTTCGATGCGCAATGCAGTGCCTTTCTGCTTGGCCACATCCACAAGGCACAACAGTGGGAGCGGGCCGGCAGACTCATCGCCTATCCGGGCTCGATCGGACGGTTTCACTACGGCGAAGAGGGTGACAAGGGTTACCGCCTGTGGGACGTGCTGCCGGAAGAAGCAGATTCAGTGCTGATTCCGACGCCATCGCGCAAGACGGTTGACGTCACCTTCGCCGGGCCGCCCGACATGGCACAGCTAGAGGCGATTGCAGCGGAGTCGTGCGATACGTTCGTTCGGGTGCGCTGGCAGATTGACGAAGAGCATCGACAGACGGTTGATCGTGAGGCAATCGAGGCGCTGTTTGTCGGGGCTGCCGGGCTAAAGCTGGAGGGTCGCATTCTGCCAGTCATTCGTAGCCGTGCGCAGGGCATCAGTCTGGAGACTACCGTCGCAGGCAAGGTGGCAAGGTGGTGCGAACTCTCGGATGTAGAGCCTGCTTCTGTCCTCGACCGCCTGCAGTTGCTCGACACGGGCGACGCCGAAGCGATCGCGGCTGGGATTTTTGCCCGGTTCGCGTCATCGCCGGATCCTGCCACGACACTTGCAGTCGATGAAGTGCAGGCAATTCCGGCTCCGCCTTCGCTGCCTGCCCCGGCGAAAGCGGATTCATTGTCGTGGCTGACCGATGATCTGTTTGCGGCCTGAAGCAATTTTGTGCGAGGAGTGGCCAGTCAGGCGCTCTCTTTTCCTGAACACAGCCGTGTTCCGATAGCCGGTCTGGCTATCGAAACGAGGTTCACCCGCGTCCACGACGCATCGATTGCAGTCTTGCTGTATCCATTTTCTTTAAACCCTGACGGGGAGCGATCCCTACAGGGAGCACTCCGTCCTTTTTTCTCTGGAGTGTGCATATGTTTGGTCTTTATCCTGCTGGCGCGCAGTGGACACGGCATTTCACCGCCAACGTCTGCGCCCGCGAAATCCAGCAATCCCTGGTTAGTCACGGCGGCTTTACTGCTGGCATTTTTCATCAGCCCTTCGGTAGCAGCCGAGGTGCTGTGACTGCGCAGAAAGGTAACTTTCTCGTACTGGCAGCCCACGTTGATGATCAGCCCGCTGATCTCGTCGTGGTGCCGAGCATCGAACTTCAGAATCTGCTCTGGTCGTTCGAGCGAGGGCTGGCGAGCCAATGGTCCGCGCGTGAGTTGCGTGCCCTGACCGGATGTATTGGATGGGACGCCTTGCTCTCGAAGGCGGCTGCTGACTTTGCTGCTGTAGGCGATACCGTCAACGCAGCAATCGACGGCACGCTGGTCAAACCTGTCGAGCCTCCAAGGCCCGATCGGGTCGTCGCCGCATCGTTTCCGGACGATGACGACGTGCCCTGGTTGCCGTCCGACTACCTTCATGATGCTGCGGGACCGGAGGTGCCGACATGCGCCCTCTGAAACTGACTCTTGAAGGCTTCTCCGGTGTGCGCGACGGCATGAAGCGTGATCGAATCACGCTTGATCTGGAATCGCTGCCCAATGGTCTGGTGGTTCTCACCGGGCCAAACGGCGCGGGCAAGACGACGCTGATGGACAACCTCCATCCGTATCGGATCATGCCTTCGCGCGCGGCCAAACTGTCAGTCGACGCTTTCTCGTACTGGGACCACCTCTGTGGCGTCCAGGCGCTGAAGGAGTTCGACTGGGAGCACGACGGGCGAATCTACCGGTCGTCGTTCGCATTCCGTAAGCCCGGCAAGACGGGCAAGGCGGATTACTTCCTCTCAGTGCGTGACGACGCAGGGGCGTGGAACCCGGTCGAACTACCGGATGGCACGGTTGCAGATGGCAAGGCGGAAACGTACGACCACTGCGTTGACTCGATCTGCGGCTCGCTCGAGTCGTTCTTTACGAGCGTGTTTTCGGCGCAGAGCCGACGCCCGCTCGCATCATACGGAGCGAGCGAGATCAAGGGACTGCTGGCCGAGTTGCTGAAGATCGATCACCTGCGTGCGTTGTCCTCGAAAGCGGCCGACGTTGCAAAAGTGTTGGGTCGGTCGTTGAGCGTCGTGCAACAGGAGCTTGTCGGCCTGTCCGCGAAGCGCGAACGTCTTGCTCATACCGAGCGTTCGATTGCGGCGGATAGCGATTCTCTCGTTGTTGCCCGCAAGGAACGCGACACGTTGCAGGGGACGGCCGCAAGCCTGACCCAGCAGCGGGCCACGCTGGTTGCGAAGCAGACCGAGAGCGCCGGTGTCGAGGCGCGGTTGCAGCAGCTTGCAGGCCGTCGTGCCGAGTTGGCGGCATCCCTGAAGACCGTAACGCAGGATGCTGCAGCGACGGCGCAGCGCTGTGCCCAGAGGCGTTCGACGATCCAGCAATCGGTCGTGGCCGCCAATGCAACCCTTGCACGCCGCGACGCAATTCTCAGTGCCGCGACGCTACGGGACGAGGCCCAGCTGCGAATCGGTCGCGACGAAGCACTTGTCGCGCCGCTTCAGGCGACTATCGCCGCGCTCGGAGAGAAGCAGCTTGCGTTGACCTCGTTGAATTCCAGTCTGCAAGGACTCGAGTCACAGGGGGCAACGAAGGCGACGCTTTTCACCACGTTGCAGACGCAGGCAAGCGTCATCAATACGGTGCCGTGCGCGGGGCATGAGATGCACAACACGTGCCCCTTGCTGTCCCAGGCGCGTGAAGCGTCCGGGCAGGTTGCGGAGTTGCGTATCTCTCTTGAATCGTTACGCGCGTCCTTCAGGGCAAAGCGTCAGGAGGCCGAAGAGCTGGCGCCGAAGGTTGCCGAACTTGCAACCCGACGTGCCGAGCTTAAGGCATTGACCGAGGCACTGACCGCTGCGCGCCGCGATTTTGAGCGGGCAACGGAGCTGGCTTCGCAAAAGCCCCTGCTCGATGCGGCAACGACCGCGCTGGAAGCCGCGCAACGTGATCAGCTGGTGATCGCCGAAGAGGAGGAGGTCAGCCGGAAGCGTTGCGAGGAAGAGATGGCGCGCATCACGGCACAGCAACGTGAGGTTGAGTCGGAAGTTTCGCGACTGGCCGCGGTGGATGTCACTGCCGCGATCACGGCTGTCGAGCTTCAACTCTTGCAAAACCGTGAAGCCGTCGCTGCGTTGAATGGACGGGTCGAGGCATTAATCCGTTCACAGGCGACGCGGGAAGCGGAGCGCGAAGCTATCGCAACGGAGCTGGCGGGCGAGGGTGCAACGCAATCGCTCGCTAACCGCATTTCTGACGAAATCGCCAGCTGGAAGCTGCTCGCGAAAGGCCTTGGCAACGAGGGAGTAGTTGCCCTGACTATCGATGACGCCGGGCCCGCGCTGACGCAAACGGTGAACGACCTGCTGCTTGCCTGTTACGGACCCCGCTTCACGGTGGAGATCCGGACGCAGCGTGAGCTGACCAGTGGCGAAGTGCGTGAGGGGTTTGAAATCCTAGTGCATGACGCCGACCGCGACAGCACCAAGGCAGTTGGGGTGATGTCAGGTGGCCAGAAGGTCTGGATCAACGAGTGCCTGACGCGTGGCATTGCGCTGTATCTCGCACGCAATGCCGGTCAGCCCTACCGGACCTTGTTTAGCGACGAGTCGGACGGGCCGCTCGATCCGGAGCGCAAGCTCCAGTTCATGCGCATGAAGCGTGAGGTATTGCGGCAGGGTGGGTACGAGCGGGAGTTTTTTATCTCGCAAACGCCTGACCTGATCGATGAAGCCGACGCGATTCTCGATGTTGCAGCGCTTGCGGTTTGATTGCTGTCAGTTGCCTTTTAACCCTGTGGGGAACGTCCCCCACAGGGGCGTTTCTCGACCATTCATACAACGAGAAACATCATGCAAATGAAGCAACCCTGTAAAGCCGTCCAGACAGCGGCCGTCACGGTTGCCGTTCGACGCGTCAACCCGCGCGTTGGGACAACCCACACCTACACCCTGAACGGCACGCTTATGCGTGACGTACTGGTTGAAGGGCAGTGGATCACTGTTTCGAGAGGCGAACCCTTGAAAACGCGTGCCGCATAGACACGCGCCTCCAATCCGCATCCCCCGGGGTGCGCTTTCCCTGAATAGACACAATGCGTTAACTGCAGTTGCACTTGAACTTGCCCCGTCTTCGAAAGAAACGGGGCTTTTCCCGTATATGGTGTGGACATGAGCCGCAAGCGCAAACAGAAGAAGCGGGCGCTGAATCTGCCAGGCGTTCGCGTCGATGTGGTCGGGACCGTCGTCGGCACGGCAAGAATTGCCGTACGAGAGCATTCTTTCGATTTCGACGACGAGTCTGGGCCTCAAACATCGGAGTCATCGACCCGATCCTCAGTTCAACACGTGGCGTGTAAGTGACCGTGGTGCGTCATGGCCTATGCCATGCATTAATCGCGACCGCCGGGATTTACTCCAGGTAGACAATGTCAGACGGGCCCGCCAGATGAGTCAGGGTTTTGCAGTACGATGGCGAGCCAACCTGCACCACCTAATGTTTCATCGACCGTGACCCGCCATTCTCTCGTGCGACATCGATCTCCGTTTCCACGCCGAAGTGGCTTTCGCAGGAGTTCAAATTGAAATGCGAGAAATCGCACGACCAGCTGGACCGCGACTAGCGATGTCGTAGTTCGTGCGCGGCGAAAGTGGCAACGAAGACGCCGATAAGCAAAGCAGCTATCCCCAAGGACTCGTCATATGGGCCGGGGAATGCCGACAGCTTCGCATCGCACCACAGACAAATCCCGGCAAGCGATACGAACGAACCGAAAGCGAGTCCCCAGACGGGTCCCGCCGTATGTGTGCTCAGTCTATGTGAATGTTTCACGGCTTTTCCTCCCTACGTCCGCTCATTTTCTTCCGCGAGCCCCGCGCGCTGGCGCAACGCTGTCGCGTGAAACGTGTCTGCTGGCTAGCAATCCAGATCAGAGCATCTTCAGCGCCTACACCGTGTGCGGAGCGCAGCACTAGCCTACAATAATACCGTATATACGGTTTATGAGAATACCGTCAGCTGAGCATCCGGAATTCTCGGCACGTATGGCAGCGGAACAGTGCTTCGGAATCACCTGCGACTCGACAGAAATCAGTGCGCTGAGAATCTATGGGGTGGGCTTCGGCAATCGCAAGACTGCGGTCAGTCGTAAAGGAGAGTGTGCAAAATCTGGGGAGATTCGAGACGGGGGGTGCCCCTATGTGTTTCGTCAAGCATTAGGGGCGGATTTCGGCTGGTAGAGGGAGCCGTCGCGCAGCATCGCGAACAGAACGTCGCAGCGCCGTCTGGCAAGGGCGATGAGCGCCTGATTGTGGCGCTTGCCCTGCTGGACCTTGCGGGCGTAATAGTCCCTTGAGACCGGGTCTCGCAGGGCAGCAAAGGCAGAGAGGAAGAGCGCTCGCTTGAGCACCTTGTTGCCTCGCCTGGATGGGTGTTCCACGGATAGAAGAGCCCGAGCGTCGGGTGACCGGGGCGAGGCCGGCGTAGGCGGCGAGATGTGCGGCTGACGCGAAGGCTTTGTGAGCGACTTCAGTGAGGAGTCGGGCGGCGGTCCTGACGCCGACTTCCGGCATGCTGGTCAGGACCGGCCAAAGAGGGTGCGCATGTACCAGGCGTTCAACTTCGCTGGCAACCTCGTCGCGTTGTTTGCGCAAAGATGCGAGCTGCTGGGCTAGACGCGGCATGACGATGGTTGCCGCCTGAGTACCGGGTACGACCACAGCCTGTTCGCTGAGCGCCTGAACGATTTCGGCAGCAAGGCTTTTGCCCATGCGAGGTGCAAGTTTGGTGAGGCGGTTGGCGAGTGTTTTCTCGCTGGTCGCGGCAAGTTCGGCGGGCGACGGGTACCGCTCAAGCAGATCGAGTACGGCCGGATGGTCGAGGCGCGGCCCCAGAACCCGTTCCAGTGCGGGATGGATCTGGGTAAGCAGGCCGCGAATGCGGTTGCTGGTCTGCGTGATCTGTGCGGCGAGATCGTCATCGAAACCGCACAACATGGTGAGTTCGGCGAGTGGCTCTTCGGCCAGTCGAAGCGAGCGTAGCGTGTGCGGCATCGAGCGGGCGGCTTCCGCAATGATGGCAGCATCGCGGGCGTCGGTCTTGGCTTCGCCCGCATGCAGATCGGCGATGCGGCGCATGGCCAGACCTGGCAGATAGGCGACCAGAACGCCTTCGTCGCGGGCGACCGCCAGCGGCAGCGCGCCGATGGTGGCGGGCTGGTCAACGACGAATAAAAGTTGGCCGTGTACCTTGAGCTCGGTGATGAGGGCGCGCAGTTTGGTTTCATCGCTTGGAAGCGCTTTGTTGTAAGTGTTCACGAGAAATTGACTTGAAATCTGGTGCCGTATCCGCCGAGCAGCTCAGTGAGTTCGGCGTCGATGGTTTGCGTGGTCCACGTGACGAAGCGTCGCCAGTGATATTTGAAGTGGTTCCAGACGATCTCGATCAGATTCAGCTCGGGACTGTACGGCGGCAGATAGAACAGGAGTGCTCTGTGTTCGAGAAACCAGCGGTCCAGTGTGTCCTGCTCAATGCTGTGATGGATGCTCGCGTTATCGAGCACGATCACAGTCGGACGGCCATCGCCCTCGCGGATCAAGGAGTCGAGAAATTCGACGACATCAGGGCGTTTCACCGTGCTGGCACTCGCGGCGTAGATGAAGCTGTTCCTACCGAAGTCAAGCGCGCCCACGACGCTGCGTTTGCAATGGCTGTTGGGCTCAATACTGTGGGCCAATCCTCGTGGTGACCAGCTTCGCTGAACGGGCGGCGCCGCACGGAAGCCTGCCTCGTCGAAATAAAACAGGCGGCACTGACCGTCGCGCGCGGCACATTGCAGCTTGCCCAGCGTACCAGTTTTCAACCGGAACTCCTCTTCGTTGCGCTTTTTTCAGCGCATAGCGATTGCGTTTGAACGGGAAGCCTTCGCGCTTGAGTGCCTCACCGAGCGTTTCGATCCGGCATGGCAGCGCTTCTCCGTGAATGACCTGCACGCGTTGTCCGATCTGCGAAAGGCTCAACGACTCGGTTCGCGCCACCTCAAGGGCCGTGGCGATCATGGCGTCGGACAACGCTGGCGGACGGCCACCGTTATGGCCACCCATCAGACCGCACACACCACTGTCGCGCCTTGCGTGGGACCAGTTGTAGACGCTTTGTCCGCTCACACCGAGTTGTTCGGCAATCACCTTGGGCTTGATCCTGCGCCCGAGCATCAGCAGCCCCGCAGCTCGCGTGCGCGTATCCCAGTGTTTGTGATTGATCGACAACTGCCGCAATGTCATTTCCTCGGCTTCGCTCAGTTCTACAACACACTTCATCCGTTACCCCGGCATCATGAAGGCGCCAGGATAGCCAAATTCAAATCGATTGACCAGGAACACTTACAGGCGCTTTCCGGTCCGATCGAGAGCGACGGCGTGATGATGGCCTTTACCTACGTCAACGCCAACGAAGAGGTCGACGGAGTCATGTTGTTGGTTTTCTTGCATCGCGAAGTGTTTATGCAGATTGAGCTGGTTGGCCTGCAACATCGGTGGCAAGTCTCGGCATCCACGTTACGGACGGCCTCAAGATGTTCCCGGCCGAGCCCCTTCTATGAGCAGGATGTTGTCAAGGCCTTTCGCAAACTGGACCGGGACCCGGTTTGTGGGGGTGCCAGGAGCTGAGGCCCATGAGTTATCCACGGCCGGTCGGCGGGTCGCCAGTCTCGACCACGACGCCGGCCGGCGGTGGATAACTCAGCTCAA
>NZ_JBNDMQ010000077.1:0-14056 GCF_050436665.1 Paraburkholderia sp. EB58
TTTGTAATCAGCAGGAAGCATTTCGAAAGCGCAGATGCCTTGAAACACGTGGGTTTGCACCCGCTCGGTGGCTTCCTTGGATGGGGGAACTTCGGCCTAACTGCAAAAATGCGCAATCCCGATTTCGAGCGCGTGGACATTTCGCAACGATTTGCGACGGCCCAACTTGTCCCAATGGACGACCTGCTATCGGTGTGCAAGCATGGTTTCAACACTCGTGAACGTTAAAGCCCCAAATGTAGTTGCTGCTGAAAAATAAGAAGAGCTTTCTCAAAGTTGGCTAGCGGTTGGCTGATGATTAGAGATTCGGGAGATCTTCATGAAAAAGAAAATGATTGCACTGACGGTGACCGCAGCCGTCGCCTTGCCTGTGCACGCACAGAGCAGCATTACGCTGTACGGGGTACTCGACGAGGGCATCAACTACACGAACAACGCGGGTGACAAGTCGGCCTATCAGTTGGAGAGCGGCTACGCGCAAGGCAGCCGCTGGGGCCTCAAGGGATCTGAAGATCTGGGCAGCGGCCTGAAGGCGATCTTCGACCTCGAAAACGGTTTTGACGTGAACAGCGGTGCGCTGGGCCAAGGTGGCCGCATGTTCGGCCGCCAGGCGTTCGTCGGGCTGACGGCGGCCAATTACGGCACGGTCACGCTGGGCCGGCAGTACGACTCGGTGGTCGACTATCTCGCGCAGTCCACGGCAAACGGCAGTTGGGGCGGTTATCTGCTTTCGCACCCGTACGACAATGACAATACCGACAACTCGTTTCGCGTAAACAACACGGTCAAGTACACGAGCCCGGATTTTTCGGGTCTGCAGTTCGGCGGCACTTACAGCTTCAGCAACGACACCAACTTCGCCAACAACCGTCAGTACAGTCTGGGTGGCCAGTACACGAACGGCGGCCTTCTGGTGACCGGGGCCTACCTCCAGGCGAATGGGCCTGGTTTGACCGCGAACGGAGCCATCGCGACCGACGACGCGAATTTCATCTCGGAGCGGTTGCGTATTTTCGGCGGCGGCATCAACTACACGTTCGGCGCCGCGACGCTGGGCTTTGCCTATACGAACACGAACGTCGGCGAGCCGTCCGCGACGGACACTTCGGTCTATGTAGGGACCATCACGCCGCCCAACGGCGGCACGATGACCGCGCTCAAGTTCCAGAACTTCGAAATCAACGGCAAGTACCAGTTCACGCCGGCCTTCTTTGTCGGCGTGCAGTATGTCTATACCGCGGCGACGATGGATGCGACCTCGGGCAACGAGAATCCGAAATATCACACGTTCGGATTGATGGCCGATTACAACCTGTCGAAGCGCACGGACTTTTATTTCCAGGCAGCCTATCAGAAAGTCGCCGGCGACAAGACCGATACCGTGCTGGACGACGCCTATATCCCCGGCTCAGCGGGCGTGTCGTCGAATTCGAATCAGTTTGCGGTGAGGGCGGCGATCCGGCATAAGTTTTGAACGGGCGGGGGGAGTCCCCCGCCACAACTCACCCCACCAAATTCAGCGCCGCATACTGCAACAACATAATCGTCTTCCCATCCATGATCTCGCCGCGCTTGACCATCGCCAGCGCTTCCTCGATCGGTAGCTCCAGCACTTCGATATCCTCACCTTCGCTGGCGATACCTCCGCCGTCACCCACCTTCGCGGCAGCATCGTATTCGGCTACAAAGAAAAACAGCTTCTCCGTGACCGACCCCGGGCTCATGAACGCCTCGAACACCTTGCGCACCGCATGCACGCGGTACCCGGTTTCCTCCTCGACCTCGGCGCGGATGCGCTCCTCCGGCGACGCGGCCTCCAGCAAACCGCCGGGGACCTCGATCAGCATCCCGTCGTGGCCGTTGACGAACGCGGGCAGCCGGAACTGGCGCGTGAGCACCACCGTGCGGCGCACCGGCTCGTAGAGCAGCAGCGTCGCGCCGTTGCCACGGTCGTAGGCCTCGCGGCTCAGGCGCTGCCAACTGCCATCGGCGCGCTGGTAGTCGAAAGTGACTTTCTTCAGTACGTACCAGTCATCGGACAGTACCTTGACGTCGACAATCCGTACCCGGTCGGCAGTTTCGTTCATTGCATGTTCCTGAAAGGGCGGTTTCAGCGATGAGATTTCATGTTATCGTGCAATCTCGTGCAAAAACAAGATATTTCGTGCAACCTCGCCAGACGACGAGGACCGACACCCGGCGGTACCGCGCCCGTGGCTTTTGACTCTACTTCGCCCCATGCTCACTTCGCAAAGAAAGCAGTTGATTCTCGACGCGCTCAAACGTGACGGCCAGGTGGTCGCCAAGAACCTCAGCAGTGAATTTGCCGTTTCGGAAGACACGATTCGTCGCGATCTGCGCGAACTCGCCGCTGACGGCTATCTGCAGCGCGTCCATGGCGGCGCACTGCCGGCGTCGCCGGCTGCCGTGGATCTGGCTGGCCGGCAAGGCATCGAGTCGAAGTCGAAGGCGGCCATCGGCAAGGCTGCGGCGCAGATGATCGCGCCCGGCCAGATTGTGATCGTCGACGGCGGCACGACCGCGGTGCAGTTGGTACGCCATTTATCGCTGGATCTACGCGCGACGATCGTCACGCATAGCCCGAACGTGGCCGTCGAACTTGCCGATCACGTGGGCGTGGAGGTCATCATGATCGGCGGCCGCCTGTATCGGCATTCGATGGTCAACGTCGGCGCAGCCGCTATCGAAGCACTGAGCCATATTCGAGCGGACCTCTATTTCATGGGAGTTACGGGTGTGCACCCCGAGGCCGGCCTGAGCACGGGCGATCTCGAAGAGGCTTACATCAAGCGGTCGCTGGCGGCTCGTGCGGCTGAAACCGTGGTGCTGGCTTCCGCGGAGAAGCTCAACACGGCGTCGGCATTCATGATCGCGGAAGCGACCGCGGCCAACGCCATTGTGGTCGAGAAGGAAACGTCAGCGGCGCTCACAGCGCCGTTCGAGGCATTGGGTATTGCAATCGTGCGGGCCTGAGTCTTGACGATGGCGATGACAGTGGTGCTCGCGGTCCTCTCTGGCGAGTCAACGAGCTCACCCGCGATGCATCGTTAGAGGCGTTACAAACGCTCGTGCATCCATTATCGGTATAAAAATAAGGATTACAAAATAAAGACATTTATATCAAATCCGTTATTTGAGAGATAGTGGACAAAATGTTACTCATTCTCTGTCCAACAGCGCGATAATCCCGCGCTTTGCCGCGTTATAGGGCAGAGAATCTGGCAACACCAGCACGTTCAAGAGCAGTTCAAGGTTAATCAGATCGACTGTGGCGGCGCCGATGTTTTGGCCGCCACACGTCGCCGGTAGGCCCGGACGCATGCGTCCGGGATTCGCTTGATTCTCCAATGCGGTGTGTCGTCACGGGCTTGAGCAGCCTGTGCCGTTCACGCGCGCGTTGTTCTGCCCGTTGGCGTTGCCTCCGTTGTTCACTAAAGGAGAAGTCCATGGGGAAACTCGACCTTTCGCGTCGCAGTTTTCTGAAGGCCAGCGTGCTTGCGGGTGTATCGGTGTATATCGCGCCGATCGGCAGCCGTGCATTCGCTGCGTTGTTCGAAGAAAAAATTCTCACGCCGGTTCAATGGGACGCGGCCAACGGGCAGGCCAAATTCCGCATCGACGGTATCGCCAAGGTGACGGGAGCGAAAGTGTTCGCGCGCGACGTCCGTGCCGCTGACATGCCGCATTGGCCCAAGCAGCAGGCGCATGCCTTCATTCTGCGCACGACCCAGGCCGACCGCCTCTACGAAGGCTTCGACCTGACGCTGCTTGGCGACGAACTGCAGCCGGACCGCATTGTCACCGCTGAAGATCTGACACGCGACCGCCTGATTTTCCCCGCGTTCTACGGCGACGACATGTTGTTGCCGCCGGGCAAGACGCCTGCGTATCTCGGCCAGGCGGTGGCGATTCTGATCTATCACGACTTCGCGCGGTTTCGCTTCGCCAAAGACAAACTCAAGTTCCACGACGAGATCATCCGTTACGGCGCGCAGACCGGCCCGCTCGAGCGCGATCCGTGGGGCACGTTCCGCTTCGTGCGCGTGGGCGGCAAGACACCGTATGACGACGACACCTTCTCGAGCCTGAAGGACGCGCCGGTGTTTCCGAGCATGATGCGCAAGCACCAGCCGGTCTGGCCGGACGGCAAGGAGCACGGCAAGCTCGACGAGCAGGGCATGTTCTACGCCGGACAGATCCAGCAGGAACTCGATCATCCGTCGGCCGACTGGCTCGTGATGGAGCGCGAATACAACACGCAATCCATCGACACAGCCGCGCTCGAACCCGACAACGCGAATTGCTGGTACGACGCTGCGACGCAGTCACTTCATATGGTCGTGCCGACCCAGGCGCCGCAGGAAGTCGCGGACAGCGCGGCCGGCATGGTGGCGAAGTGCGCGTTCCCGGTGAAGAACCTGTTCGTGCATCCGTGCTACACGGTCGGCTACGGTTCAAAGGACCACTTCAACGTGCCGCTCTACGGTCTCGTCACCGCCATGTACGCGGACGGCCGCCCGGTGCGTCTTGCCAATGACCGCTACGAGCAGTTCCAGACTTCGCTCAAACGCCACGCGTTCAGGATGAACTATCGGATCGCCGTCGACAGAAAGACCGGTCTGCTGCAATTGTTCAAGGCCGAGATGGAAGCGAATGGCGGCGGGCGCTGCAATTTCTCGCCGTCGGTGGCGATGGTCGGCGCGACCGCGGCACAGTCGATTTATTACTTTCCGAAGAACGACCTGGCGGCCGTCGCGATCGCTTCGCGTGCGATCGACGCCGGTTCCGCGCGCGGCTACGGCACGTTGCAGAGCATGGCCGCCACGGAGATGATGGTCGACGAGATTGCCGCGCAAATCGGCCTCGATCCGATCGAATTCCGGCTGAAGAACGCGTTGCGCTCGGGCATGAAAAACACCCAGGGTGCGGTGCCCGCAGGCGCGATCCGTGTCGACGAAGTCTTGCAGAAAGCGCAGGTTCATCCGCTGTGGGTGAATCGTGCGAAGAAGAAGCTCGAGTTCGAACTGCTCAATCCGGGCAAGCGCTATGGCGTGGGCTTTGCATGCGTGCAAAAGGACTTCGGTACCGGTGCCGAAGCATCGCTCGCGAAGGTCGAATTCAGCGCCGACGGCAAGATCAGCCTGCATCACAGCGCCGCCGAAATCGGCACAGGCATGTCCACGTCGCAGGCGATTGCGGTGGTGAAATGGCTTGGCAAGCCGGCCACTGAGGTGCGGGTGGCCGTCACCGACTGGTCCGATCTGCCGGTTATCACGAGCGGCGATCCGTACATGATGTCGCAGGCCGAGCAGGACAAGCTGTCGGCCAATCCGCGCTGGTCGCCGAATTATGCGTCGCCGGCGAGCGCGACCAACTCCGCGTTCTATTTCACGCACAGCACCCGCGAGGCCGCTCGCGTCGTCTTTACGCACGGCCTGTGGCCTGCCGCCATGGCGATCTGGAGTCAAGGCATCGGCGGCGGCCAGGCCGCGCCGCTGATGGTGCGCATCGAGGACGCCCGCTGGGTCGACGGGAAGCTGTCGGCGGCCGGACTCGAAGCGCTGCCGTTCGAGCAACTCGCGAAAAAAGCCCACGAACTAGGACTCGTGACGGGCGCGGCGGTGCACGTGTTCAATCGTTGGCAGTGGACCGAAGCGGACTTCGCAATCGATGGCAGCATCGAGCGTTTGCCGGTCGATGGTCTCTCGCTGCGCTATGGCGACAAGGCCAGCACCGACAAGAAAAAGCTGCAGACCACCTCGAGTCAATACCGCGTGCTCGATCGCCAGCGTGTCTTCATTCCGCCAGTGCAGCGTAACAACGCGGCGGTCACGTATTACAGCGCGGTCGGCACGCTGGTCGAACTGGCGGTGCATGAAGCGACCGGCAAGGTCGAACTGCTCACCCATCACTCGATCATGGAGTGCGGCAACCAGATCGCGCCGCAACTCGTGTCGGGTCAATTGCAGGGCGGTCTGGCTATGGGTATCGGCCATGCCCTGCATGAATATTTGCCGCTGTACGAAGACGGTCCCGGCAACGGCACGTGGAACTTCAACCGCTATCAATTGCCGCGCGCGACGGACGTCGCCGTCTGGACGCAGACCGGCGAAGTGCTGCCTCCACTGACGGAAACCGATCCGCCCAAGGGCATCGCTGAAGTGGTGATGATCCCCGTAGTCGGCGCGCTCGTGAACGGCATCGCGCATGCCATTGGACATCGTTTTACTGACCTGCCGGTCACCCCGCAAAAAATTCAGGAGGTGCTCGCATGACGGCCCCTAATCAAACTTCTAGCCTCGCTGCTGACGCAGTGCCGGCCTCTGGTGCAGATCTGAAGACGGCGAGCGCGCCACTCGTGGAACGGCCGCTGACGCAATTCCGTGCGCAACTGCTGTCGCTTAAGGTGAACGGACGCGACGTGACGGTGCAGGCGCCGGCCGGTCTGATGATGATCGACCTGCTGCACGAATACCTCGACCTGACCGGTTCACGACTGGGTTGCGGGCAGGGCGTCTGTCACGCTTGCGTGGTGATACTCGACAAGCCGGATGGTACGAGCGAGGAAGTGCGCACCTGTATCACGGGCGCGAATTTCTTCGATGGCAAGTCGCTTCGCACGATCGAAGCCCACGCCCAGCGTAATGAGCAGGGTGAGGTGGTGGCGTTGTCGCCGATCCAGCAGAAGTTTCTCGAGCACTTCAGTTTCCAGTGCGGCTACTGTACGCCCGGCTTCGTCAATGCAGCGACGGTGCTGATCGAGCGTCTCAAACGTCAGCCAGTGGCCAAAGACAAGGTGGAGGAAACCATCACCGAAGCGCTGAACGATCACATCTGCCGCTGTACGGGATATGTGCGGTACTACGAGGCGGTGAAGGACGTTGTCATGACGATGCCGGGACTCGTAAAGGACGCCGCATGACCACTCCTTTCCTGACCCTGCGCCGTATCGTGCTGGTGTTGAGCGCGGCGCTGCTGGCAGCGTGTGGCGACCAGCATGACGGTACTACGACCGCGACGACCGCGGCGGCGCCGACCGCTGCGCCGTCAAGCGCATCAGCTGACGGACAAAGCGCCGCTGCGGATCAACTGGTGCGCGGCCGTTATCTGGTGAAGGCCGCCGACTGCGCAGCCTGCCACACCGCCGCGGACGGCGCGCCGTTCGCCGGCGGCGTGAAGCTCGCGTCGCCGTTCGGCACGTTTTACGGCACAAATATCACGCCTGACAAAGACCACGGCATCGGCAAATGGAGCGCGGGCGATTTCTACAAGGCATTGCACGACGGTGTATCGCCGGACGGGCAGTTGTACCCCGCGATGCCTTATACGTCATACCGCCAGCTCTCGCGCGCCGACAGCGACGCCATGTACGCGTGGCTGATGGCGCAGAAACCGGCGGCCGTTGCGAACCACGCGCCTGAACTGTCGTTCCCGTTCAACCTCCGCTTTGCCGTGCGGTTCTGGGACATGCTGTTCCTCAAGGACACGTTGCCCGATGCATCGAAAGGCCGGACAGCCGCCTGGACCCGCGGCCGCTACCTGGCCAGCGCGCTCGGCCACTGTGCCGAATGCCACACGCCGCGCGGCAAGTTCGGCCAGTTCGATCAGGCGCTGCCGCTCGCCGGTGGGGCGCTCGGGCGCGTCGTGGCGCCGGACATCACGCCGCACGGATTGGCTGCACGCGGCTGGACCGCGACCGATCTGCAGACCTTCTTCGCAACCGGGATCGCCCGCCAAGGCTCGGCCTTCAGCGAGATGTATCCGGTCGTGCATCTGAGCAGCCAGTATCTGAGTCACGACGACCTGCGTGCGATGTCCACCTATCTGCTCGGCGATCAGGCGCCGGCTCCGCAGCCGCTGCAGTCGGGCTCGGCCGATGCAGCCCAACTGGCTGCCGGCCGCAACGTCTATCTCGCGGTGTGTGCGGGCTGTCATGGCCGCGACGGTGAGGGCAAACCGCACGTGGCCGTGCCGATGCACGGCAATTCCAGCGTACGGCAACACGATCCGCATAACCTGATCGTGGGGATCCTCGACGGCATCGACGCACAGGATTTCCCGGGCCTTGAACGCATGCAGGAGATGCCGGGTTTTGCCGGCCAACTCAGCGATGCGGAACTCGCGCAACTGGCGAGCTATCTGCGGGCCACCTGGGGCGGCCAGCCGGCGGACGTGACGGCTGACGCCGTGAAGGCATTGCGCTAGGCGAGACGAGGGGAATCCGCTCGGGACCGCCGCGTCTGTCGACGCGTTGCTCGCCTGGAAGCGTATCTGGGGAGCGCGCGTCGGCAAACGTCCGATTGACCGCGCGCGGCTGCGGAAGGCTTCGCCGCCGGGCGCGGAGCAACCGACAACCTGTTACTTCACACTGCCGACACAATTCAAGTTTTTGCGGCGTCTGCCGTTAATGCAAACGTTATCGTGGGCGCGATTCTGCATTTCTACGATTCCGCGATACCGTTCGTAAGGATTTGTATCAGTATCTTCAGACGGCTCGTTTTTTGTCTGAGGCATTTTACAATTCCGCTTGAATTTTAATCGTCTACCTGGCCTCGTTTGCGGAAGAACGCCTTATTTTTGAGACGTTTGGCGCACAAGTGCCAGGTGGTATGGCGGGGCACGAGCGATGGCCGCAGGAGGCGGTTCTCGGCGTCGTGAGGTCGCAGCGCTTCGGATGAATGCGCGCATCGCACGCGACGCGGAAAAGCTCGGGCCTGCCTAAGAACCAGGCAGGAGTCGAATTTGTTGAGAAGTCGTTTCGACAAAACCATGATGGCCAGCGTCGCAGGCGTCTGGGTCGCAGTGGCAATGAGTGGCTGTGTGAATGTGGCGCAGCAGGGGACGCAGGCCGGCGTGGCCGCCTCCGGGATTTCGGCGGCATCCTCCGCTGCTACGGCGGGTGCAGCATCCGATGCGGCGGCGTCTGCGGTGTCGCTGCAGGCCTCGGCGGCGGCTGCTGTGGCCAAGGCGAAGAAGAGCCCACCGCTCGTGTATCGCGTGAGGCGCGGCGACACGCTAAGCCATATCGCGCAGCACCATCACTGCAGCGTCAAGGATCTGCTGGCCTGGAACCAGCTCAAGCCGTCCACACACCTCAAGCGCGGACAGGTTCTGCATGTGGCTTCACCGGAGACGGTGAAGGAAGCGAATGCGGCGGCAGCAGCAGCGGCCGCTGCGCAGGCTGCGGCGGCACAAGCTGCGGCGGCACAAGCTGCGGCGGCACAAGCTGCGGCTGCGGCGAAGACGGCTGCCGCGGCGGTGCCGGCGTCGAACGCTGCGGCGGTAAGCGCGGCGACCTCCGCAGCAGCAAATGCTGCAGCAGGTGCCTCGGCCACGACGGCTACCCCCTCTGCGTCGACTCCCTCTACCGCGTCCCCCGCACCCAGTGCAACAGAGACGCGTCAGGTGGACGCCGAGATGTCGCGTCACGCCAAAAGCGTGACCTTGGCGTGGCCGGCCCAGGGCTCGGTGGTCCAAGGATTCCAGTCGGGCCAGACGCGCGGTATCGAGATCGGCGGCAAGCCGGGCGATCCGGTGCGGGCCGCCGCGGATGGCAAAGTCATGTACGCAGGGACGGGGCTCAACGAATACGGCAGCCTGATCATCGTCCAGCACAACAAGGACTTTCTGACCGCGTACTCGCACAACCGCAAGCTGCTGGTGAAGACCGGCGACATCGTGCGGCAGGGGCAGGAAATCGCGGAGATGGGCGACGAAAACAATTCGCGCGTCTCGGTGCTGTTCGAGGTACGCCGCGACGGCAAGCCGGTCGATCCGATGCCTTATCTGCCCGGCAAGCAAGGTTGAGGCTGCGTGAAGGGTGAGGCCGAGCCGGCGTCCTCACGGACGGCCGGCGCTTTCGCTCGACTTCAGGTTCGCATAAAGCACTAGCCCCGGCGTTTGGGCCGCCGGGGCTAGTGCTTCGTCACATGCCTGGGTATCAAAACCTATCAGAACGTATCGCCGGGGACGCGAACCCAGCCTTCCATCAGCACGCGGGCGCTGCGGCTCATGATGGCCTTCTTCACGACCCATTCGCCTTCGACCTGATTCGCCTCGGCGCCCACCCGCAGCGTGCCGGACGGATGTCCGAAGCGCACGGCATGGCGCTCGCCACCGCCTGCGGCGAGATTCACCAGCGTGCCGGGAATCGCGGCCGCCGTGCCGATGGCCACCGCAGCCGTGCCCATCATGGCGTGGTGCAGCTTGCCCATGGACATCGCACGCACCAGTAGATCGACATCGCTTGCGGCAACCTGTTTGCCGCTAGAGGCGACATACCCAGTGGGCCTGGCGACAAACGCGACCTTCGGCGTGTGCTGCCGCGTCGCGACCTCGTCGAGGTGCTTGATCAGGCCCATGCGCAGGGCGCCATGGGCGCGAATGGTCTCGAACTTCGCCAACGCTTTCTCGTCGCCGTTGATCGCGTCCTGCAGTTCGGTGCCTTTATAACCAATTGCCTCGGCGTCGACGAAGATCGTCGGAATGCCCGCGTTGATCATGGTGGCCTTCAGCACGCCGACACCTGGCACCTCGAGGTCGTCCACGAGGTTGCCGGTGGGGAACATCGCGCCGCCCGCGCCGTCTTCTTCGGCGGCCGGGTCCATGAACTCGAGTTGCACCTCGGCGGCAGGGAAGGTCACACCGTCAAGCTCGAAGTCGCCGGTCTCCTGCACGGCACCATTGGTGATCGGCACGTGGCCGATGATCGTCTTGCCGATATTCGCTTGCCAGATGCGCACGGTGGCGACGCCGTTGTGCGGAATGCGGCTCGCGTCGACCAGGCCGGCGCTGATGGCAAACGGGCCGACGGCGGCCGAGAGATTGCCGCAGTTGCCGCTCCAGTCGACAAACGCCTTGTCGATGGACACCTGGCCGAACAGATAGTCGACGTCGTGATCCGGCTTGCTGCTCTTCGCGATGATCACGGTCTTGCTGGTGCTCGACGTGGCGCCACCCATGCCGTCGATCTGTTTGCCGTAAGGGTCCGGACTGCCAATCACGCGGAGCAGCAGCGCATCGCGCGCTGCACCTGGTACCTGGGCAGCTTCGGGCAAATCCTGCAGCCGGAAGAACACGCCTTTGCTGGTGCCGCCACGCATGTAGGTGGCGGGAATCTTGATCTGGGGTACGTGGGCCATTGCGTAGTTGTCCTGTTAAGCCGCTGCCTTCGACGATTCGAGGAAGTCCTGCGCAAAGCGCTGCAGCACGCCACCGGCTTCGTAGATCGATACTTCTTCGGCCGTGTCGAGACGGCAGGTCACCGGCACTTCGACGCGTTCGCCGTGCTTGCGATGGATCACCAGCGTGAGGTCCGCGCGCGGCTTGCGCTCGCCGATCACATCGAAAGTCTCGGTACCGTCGATGCCGAGCGTCAGGCGGTTCACGCCCGGCTTGAACTCGAGCGGCAGCACGCCCATGCCGACCAGATTGGTCCGGTGAATACGCTCGAATCCTTCCGCAACAATCGCCTCCGCGCCGGCCAGACGCACACCTTTGGCCGCCCAGTCGCGCGACGAGCCTTGACCATAGTCGGCCCCGGCGATCACGATCAGCGGCTGCTTGCGTTCCATGTAGGTTTCGATGGCTTCCCACATGCGCGTGACCTTGCCTTCGGGTTCGATCCGAGCCAAAGAACCGGCCTTTACCTTGCCGTCTTCCAGCACCATCTCGTTCTTCAAGGTGGGATTGGCGAAAGTGGCGCGTTGCGCGGTCAGGTGATCGCCGCGGTGAGTGGCGTACGAGTTGAAGTCTTCCTCTGGCAAGCCCATTTTCGCCAGATACTCGCCTGACGCGCTATCCAGCAGGATCGCGTTGGACGGCGACAGGTGGTCCGTGGTGATGTTGTCACCCAGCACGGCTAGCGGGCGCATGCCTGAGAGCGTGCGCTCGCCGGCCAGTGCGCCTTCCCAGTAGGGCGGGCGGCGGATGTACGTGCTCATTGGGCGCCAGTCGTACAGCGGGTTGGCACGCTCGCCGGTGTCGGCGGTCACCGCGAACATCGGTTCGTACACCTTGCGGAATTGCTCGGGCTTGACGCTCGCGGCGAAGATCGTGTCGATCTCTTCATCGGACGGCCAGATGTCCTTGAGCTTCACGGGATTGCCTGCGGCGTCGATACCCAGCACGTCCTTTTCGATGTCGAAGCGGATCGTGCCGGCAATCGCATACGCCACCACCAGCGGCGGCGAAGCGAGGAAGGCCTGCTTGGCATATGGGTGGATCCGGCCGTCGAAGTTGCGGTTGCCGGACAGCACGGCGGTGGCGTACAGATCGCGCTCGACGACTTCCTTCTGGATCACCGGATCGAGCGCGCCCGACATACCGTTGCACGACGTGCAGGCATACGCGACGACCCCAAAGCCGAGCTGCTCCAGTTCCGGCAGCAGCTTCGCTTCTTCCAGATACAGGGTCACGGCTTTCGATCCCGGCGCGAGCGAGCTCTTCACCCACGGCTTGCGGGTCAGGCCGCGCTGGTTTGCGTTGCGTGCCAAGAGCCCCGCGGCAATCATGTTGCGCGGGTTGTTGGTGTTGGTGCAGCTCGTGATCGCGGCGATGATCACGGCGCCATCCGGCATCAGCCCCGGCTCGTTCTCGACTTTGCCGCTGATACCACGCGCGGCCAGTTCGGACACCGGCAAACGGCGGTGCGGGTTCGACGGGCCTGCCAGCGTGCGAACCACCGTCGACAGGTCGAACTTCAGCACGCGCTCGTACTCCGCGTTCTTCAGGCTGTCGGCCCAAAGACCGGTCTCCTTCGCGTACGTCTCCACCAGCTTGACGAGTTCATCGTCACGGCCGGTCAGCTTCAGGTACTTGATGGTCTGCTCGTCGATGTAGAACATCGCGGCCGTCGCACCGAATTCAGGCGCCATATTGGCGATCGTGGCGCGGTCACCCAGCGTGAGATTGGCCGTGCCTGCGCCATAAAACTCCAGATACGCGCCGACCACCTTTTCCTTGCGCAGGAATTCGGTCAGCGACAGCACCACGTCCGTGGCCGTAATGCCCTCGGCGGGCTTGCCGGTGAGTTCGACGCCGACGATATCCGGCAGGCGCATATACGAGGCGCGCCCCAGCATCACGCTTTCGGCTTCGAGACCGCCCACGCCGATCGCGATCACGCCGAGCGCATCCACCATCGGCGTATGCGAATCCGTGCCCACTAGCGTATCCGGGAACGCCACGCCGTCTTTCACCTGCACCACCGGGCTCATCCGCTCCAGGTTGATCTGGTGCAGGATGCCGTTGCCGGGCGGAATCACGTCGACGTTCTTGAACGCCTTCTTGGTCCAGTTGATGAAGTCGAAACGGTCTTCGTTGCGCCGGTCTTCGATGGCGCGGTTCTTGTCGAACGCATCCGGATCGAAGCCACCGCACTCGACGGCGAGCGAATGGTCCACCACCAATTGGGTCGGCACGACGGGATTGACCAGCGCCGGGTCGCCGCCCTGGGCGGCAATCGCATCGCGCAAACCTGCGAGGTCGACGAGCGCGGTCTGGCCCAGGATGTCGTGGCACACCACGCGTGCCGGGAACCACGGGAAGTCGAGGTCGCGCTTGCGTTCGATGATCTGCTTGAGCGAGGCGTTCAGCGACACCGGATCGCAACGTCGCACGAGGTTTTCGGCCAGCACGCGCGAGGTATACGGCAGCGTATCGTAGGCGCCCGGCTGGATCGCCTCGACCGCGACACGCGTGTCGAAGAAATCCAGCTTGGTGCCAGGCAGGGGTTTGCGGTTTGCAGTGTTCATACCGTGGGGGGCGTAAAAATGTAGTGCTCAAGGGCGAATCTTGCCGGACGCCGCCGGACATAACGGGACGTCAGCGGCAATTATCCCCCTTTCCCGATCAGCGCTTATGGATCAGCGCTTATCGATCAACGTTTCTCAAGCGGCACGAACTTCAGGTCGTCCGGGCCGGTGTAGTTGGCGCTCGGCCGGATGATCTTGTTGTCGATGCGCTGCTCGATGATGTGCGCGCTCCAGCCCGCCGTACGGGCAATCACGAAGAGCGGCGTGAACATCGCGGTGGG
>NZ_JBNDMQ010000078.1:0-13811 GCF_050436665.1 Paraburkholderia sp. EB58
TGCGGGTTCGGGGGTAGGCCTAAGCATTGTATCGGCAGTCATGCACGTGCATGACTTCACCATCAGACTAAGTGATGCAGCGCCGGGTACCAGGGCGAGCATTGAATGCTGGACGCGGATACTCGCATGATCTGCGCGACGGCATTCTGAGTGCTCCACAGGGGTCGTTCGTCAACATCGCCACTCTTAGCTGAAGCGCGAAATTTACACTCGTAGCCGCTAACTAAAAAAATGTTAACTGACGTAGAAGAGCCGGTTTATTCGTAATGGTCGATGATTAATCAATCGTAGATCGACCTTATCGAAACATGAACCAGCTACAGACAATGCGCGTGTTCACCCGCGTCGTCGACCTCGCTAGCTTCAGCCTCGCCGCGCGAGAACTTGGAATATCAGCGGCCACAGTCACGCGAAGCGTCAGCGCACTCGAGGCGCACCTGAATACGCGCTTACTGAACCGCAGCACGCGCAGCCTCTCTCTCACAGAGACCGGAAAGGAATACCTCGAAGGCTGCCGGGAGATCATTGCGAAGCTTGACCAGATCGAGTCGAACCTCGTGGAGGCGACACGCGATCCAAGCGGAACGATTCGCGTCGCCGCATCGGTGACGTTCGCGACATCGGAACTGTGCCCACTGCTCACGGCCTACCGCGCACAGTACCCGCGCGTCGACTTCGATGTCACCACGTTCGATACAGGCTTCGACATGGTTGAAGGTGGGTTCGACGTATGCTTCTCAGACGATCGGAGCTCCAGCGGTTCTACCCTCGTTAGCCGCCCGCTCGCGATTGTAAAGGACATCGTCGTCGCGACGCCCGCCTATCTTTCGCGCCACGGTGTGCCCCGCAGTCCGTCTGAGTTGAATGAACATGCACTGCTCGCGGTATCGGATGGCGAGTCGCGCTTGTGGGAGTTCGGCGACGCCCAGCGTGTCTACCGCGTCAGCACAGGTCACGCTCTCAAGGCCAATAGTTGCGCCATGGTTCTTGCCGCAGCGTTGCAGCATATGGGCATTGCGATCCTGCCTTTGCCGGTGGTTTCCGCCGATATCTCGCGCGGCGCTCTGACGCCCGTTCTGGACCAGTTTGAAGTGAACGGTGGCCCACGTCAGATATCCATCCTCTACTCCGGCCGCAACAACCTGTCGATGAAAGTACGCAGCCTGGTCGATTTCTCCGTAGCCAGATACCGCACACAGAACCAGTCGGCCGCGCTGCGAGCCGTCGCATGACCAACGAAATGAACACCTGCGTACCATGCCAAAACTTTTGACAATCGAAGACGACGAATCGCTCGCGCACAACATTACGCGCACGCTCGCAGCCAACGGATTTGCGGTTGACGTAGCCTGTACCGGGCGGGAAGGCATGGCCAAGGCCATGGCCGGCGACTACGACATCGTCACACTCGCGCGTTCGCTACCCGACCTGGATGGTTTAACGATTCTCACGACCATGCGGGGCGTTGGAATGGAGACGCCTGTGCTGGTCCTGAGTGCGATGCCGGGTATCGAGCACCGTATTGAGGCGTTTCGGGCGGGCGGCGATGACTATCTCTGCAAGCCGTTTTCTTTCGAAGAAATCTCTGTCCGCATTGAAGCGCTGTTACGCAGACGCCCGCAAAAGACACCGACCGAGACCGTGCTGCGCGCGGGGGAACTTGAACTCGACCTGGTCAGACGTAAAGTCAGACGTCGCGAACGCGAGCTCAAACTAAAGCCTACGGAATTTCGCGTACTTGAATTCATGATGCGACATCCCGACCAGGTTCTGACTCGCGAAATGATCTTCCAATCGATCTGGAGTTACGCATTTGTTCCAGGAACGAATCTCATCGACGTGCACATTGGCCGCTTGCGCCGGAAAGTCCACGGTGCCGGAGAGCGCCCGCTTATCCGAACCATTCGCGGTTCGGGCTATATGCTCGGCTGATATCCCTCGCGCCTGTACAACTTCCAAGCAGGAGTTTTTGTGTTCAGTGAGATTGATTTCCATGTCCCCGGGCAGTTGCGACTTCGGCAGTTCATCGGCATCGCTTTGTTCGTTGCCGGACTCTGTGTCATGGCGAACCATCTAGTCAGCCGCATTCAAGATGCGCGCGATTCCTCCACATGGTCCACCTCGTCGATGGCACCGGCTGCGACCACCGCTACCATTCATCGCCGCGCATGACCCGACTTGTGCCAGCTCGCAAGGGTCATCGAACACCGAGCGCGCCCTCCCCGATGAAACATGTTTCATGCTGGTGAGAAACACGTCACGTTCGTCGTCCAGTAATCTTCTTTCCACATCGGCCGTGCTATTCCGGCAGTTGATTTGATTATTTGATAAGGATGACGAATATGAACATGGCATCGAAAACTGCATTACTCGCGTTACTCGTGACCGCCAGTACCTCTGTAATGGCAGCACCGCATCTCACTCCGCAGGAGTGCAACGACTATCCGTTCAAACCTCTCAAAAGCGAAGTAAGTCACGCGCAATTGGAGCAGGAACTGGCGGAGTTGGAGGCGGTCGGCTACGACCCGTCTCAAGACGACGAAGAGTATCCCACCAATCTGGAAATAGCTGAGGGAAAGGTACAAGCAGAATACCGGCGTGATTGCCGTCCATCTGCTTCCATGACCGAGACGCAAAGCTCAAGCGGCGTAGCTGCGCCCGCGCCTGCCAATTCTCCCGCCAGCTAAGCATGATCGCGACGCAGACGGCGCCACGAATGGCGCCTGTCAACTTCACGCAGCGATTCAGGATCCCCCAGCGACAACGGCATTCCGGAGTGCACACAGTAGGCTGCACGAGCCGGTTGCCGCCCGGTCGCCACGCATAACCGTCAGTTCTCTACTCTGCTGTTACTTCGGGCTGTGCCCTAACGAACAGCCGTGCCGCAATGACTCCAGCTTCGTACAGGATGATCAGAGGCAGGGCGAGTATCAGTTGAGAAAACACGTCGGGCGGTGTCACCACGGCAGACACGACGAATGCTCCGACAACGACATACGGGCGGATTTCCTTGAGCCTGGACACCGTCACCAAGCCCATCCGCACCAGCAGTATCACGAAGATCGGGACCTCAAAGGTGACGCCGAACGCAAGAAACATCGTCAGCACGAAACTAAGGTAGTTGTCGACGTCGGTGTTCATTTCCGCGCCCAACGGCGCGTTGTAATGTGCCATTACGCGAAATATAGTCGGAAACACGACGAAATACGCGAACGCCATCCCGCAGAGGAATAACGTGTAGCTGGTTCCGACGAGCGGTACGACGAGCTTTTTCTCGCTTTGGTATAGACCCGGCGCGACAAACGCCCAGATCTGATACAGCACATACGGCAACGCGATCACAAACGCTACGAGCATTGTCACTTTCACCGGCACAAAGAATGAACCGGTGACATCGGTGACGATCAACTTGCCATCGCTCGGAAGGTTCATCATCAACGGGCGGGCCAGCAGCTTGAATATATCGGGCGCCCAATAGACCAGTCCGAGAAACGCGATGATGATGGCTACGCTTGCGCGAATCAATCGGTCGCGTAGTTCGACCAGATGCGGGATGAAGGTTTTTTCGAAGCCTTCTTCCGTAACGTGCTGAAGTTGACTCACAGCGGCCCTCGATTGGAAATTGGGAGGCTAGACATTAAAGAATCCTTGTTTGACGACCGGATATGCCGAGGAGTGGCGAGCCACGCGAGCGGCAACCGATTGCACGCGCCTACGGTTTGCGGCAGCTCGTTTGTACCAGCTCGGCGTGGCTGTGCGGTGCCCGCGCCAGTTCCTGCGTTTGGGCGCCGCGGCGACGATACGACTGCCCCATGTGACCGTCTCCGGCGCCGGAAGCTGCATGGCACCTTCCCCGGCGTCTGGGGACGCTGCAGGACCGCCATTCCACGCTTCCTTGAGAGTGGCTTCCTGCTCAAGCAGGTTTTCGTGAATGGCACTCTCGACGTTCGCCGCAGCCGCCACCAGCTCGCTCTTCACCTGGTGCAATTCCTTGAACTCAATTTCACGCGTGACTTCGTCTTTCACTTCGTTGATGTAGCGTTGCGCACGCCCGAAGAGCGCTCCGGCCGTACGTGCTACGTGTGGGAGGCGCTCCGGCCCCAGTACGACCAGCGAAACCACGCCGATCACTGCCATCTTGGTAAGACCTAGATCAAGCATGATGGATTTCCGTCGGCACATGACTGGTTATCGTTCAACGATTTACGCCGGACCCAGGTGCTTGTTTGGTCTCGACGTCAACTGTGTAGTCTCGTGGCACCTCTGAGTGCACGGCGTTATCCGGTTCCTCGGCTTCCTTTATCCCCTCCTTAAAGCCTTTTACCGCGCCGCCCAGGTCGCCGCCAATGGTGCGAAGCTTCTTCGTACCGAAAATTAGCGCAACAATGACCAGAACAATCAACCAATGCCAGATACTGAATGAACCCATGAAAACTCTCCTTGATCCCGCCGTGTTGATTTCCGCAGCGAGAAATGACTTTGACCATATGGTCGAGTCAGGATAGGCATGAGAGGCCAGAACCGGAATAGCGCGATTGTGAAGAAAACGTTAAGCGTGAAAAGGCGCATCCTTATCGAGCAGCGCCGTGCGGATAAAGTGCAGATAGCTAAGAATCCGCTGCATTCGATGACGCCTGTCACGATCCACACGCAACGTGCCGCGTAGGGACTGCGCCATCCGGATCGCTGCGTCGACTGATGTCAGCGCACGCGTGAGCCGAGCGGTGTCTGGCTGCTCGAACAGGTCTGCCAGATCACGCCTCACCGTATCTAACGCCGTTCCCCACCCAGGTTGCAAACGCTCTGCGTATGGCATGCCGAGCGTCTCGTTGCGAAGATCGATTGTCGAATGCCCAACCTCAAGGAGCGCGAGCATCCATCGCAACGCGTCGCGATGCTGTTCAGAGCGCTTCATCAGCAGCGTGCGCAACTGGAACATAAGGTCATGCGTACTCGACTGGAACGCCTGATCGAGGCCTGCGAGCGCGCCCCTGCATGCGAGCGCCATTTGTCGTCGCAGATCGCGCTCGATCTTCTCAATCCGCCAAGGCATCTGCGTCGGGAAAATCACTGCGAAGACCACAGACGATACGAGCATGCCTACAACCACGGCGATGCCGTTATTGATGATGAGATCCGGTGTGTAGACGATTACGTTGTCCGGACCGGCTAGCAGACAAAACAAAAGACCGAAAGCGCCCCCATAGCCGGCCGTGCTGGGACGCATCGACAGATACGCACCGAAGGCAAGCACAGGCGTCAGTACCGCGCATAGCAACGGGAACCCTTCGATATTCGGATATATGAAGCAGGTATAGATATACCCCGCCACAGTTGCCAGTGCCACGCCCGCTGCCATTTGAGCAGCAAACTTCGACGTATTGGGCGACGTGGAACTGAGGGCGCATGCGACCGCGGCCCCGATCACAGCGTAGCCGCCGCTCGGCCAGTTAGTCGCGATCCAGAACGCCCCCATCGCCCCGACGGCCACCACGGCACGCAAGAACGTAAACCCGACGACGTAACCGTTGGTCTTGACGGCATGTCTCGTCACCGTTCGTTCGAGCACGTGATGCTGGTCACTCAGCGACGCGTAGGCTTCTGTATAGCGCAGGAATTCCTCGACGAAGCGATACAGAAGCTCCATCGTCGTATTGAAGTCGAGCAGGAGTTCCGGCACGGTCGTCTCAAGCGAACGCCGCATCTCGTTTGCACGCTTTGGCAACGTTAACTGGAAGCGCTTAAGTTCAAGCGCCGCACTCGCCGCACGCACCTCGTCGGGGTTCATCGGATCTTTCAGCCTGATGAGCAATCCTGAAAGCTCAGCAAAATAGGGACGTACGGCGTCCATAATCGGCTTGGCCTGCCCCGCATCCATGCGCTTCAACAGCTGATGAAGCGCGTGCAGGCGCGTGCACGCATTCGTGAATTCGCTATTGAGCCATGCCAACCGTCTGCTTCGAACGCGTGTGTTCGGATCTTCGAAAGAAGCGAACCCTCGGGTTGCCTCGAAGCCCACAATCTGATCGACCAGATCGGCAAACCGCCCTTCGTAAGCGGCATTTTCAACCCTCTCGCCGAGCACGCTCGCCGCGAAAAGACAAAAGCCGGTATAGCGGGTACGCAGGATGTGTTGCAGTGCGGTGCTGGATCTCAGCGGCAGGAACAGCGCGCTGACCGCGCCGGAACACAGAATACCGATCGTGACTTCGGCCGCACGTGTCAGTGCGGCCATAAACAGACCGCCTGGCTCGAATACTACCGGGGTGCCGATCAGTGCGGCGGTGTACCCTGCGAGCACGAATGCGTACCACTGAAATCGACGATACCGGACCGCAGCAGCCGTACAGGCACTGATCCATAGCGTCATCCCCAGCATGTAGAGCTCGGCCTGCTGCGGGAAGAATGCGCCTAGCATCACTGCGGCGATCATCCCTAGCGTGGTTCCAACGACCCGATAGAAGCTCTTTGACAGAACCATGCCACTGAACGGCTGCATCAGCACGGCCACCGTGGCCATTGCTGTGCGCGGGCTCGACAATTCCAGCTTCATCGCGATGCCCATCGCGAGCAACGCGGCAATCGCGGTTTTCAACAGGTGCAACCAGACGACGCCATCGCCAACCATCCACGACCTGGCCACCATCTTCGTCGCACGGGCCCAGACAGACAATCGCGGGAACCCGGCCAAGGTTCGGCGTACCGCTTTCTCGCCAGTGAGATCGCCCATGGTCATCTTGGCGCGATCACAACCGAACACGTGGTGCCCGCCGACAGCACCACGCCATCCGGGACACGGTCGATCTTGATACGCACAGGCACGCGCTGTGCCAGGCGCACCCAGTTGAACGTGGGGTTCACGTCAGCCAGTAGTTCGCGGCTCTGCGGATTGTCTCGATCATAGATACCGCGCGAGATGCTCTCGACGTGCCCTTGCAGCATATCGCCGCTCATCATGCGTATCTGGGCCTTGTTGCCGACCTTCACATGCGGCAGCTTGGTTTCCTCAAAATAGCCGTATACCCAGAACGAATTGGCATCGACCACTGCTAGCTTCGAAGTACCCAGAATTGCGTAGTCTCCGCGAAACGTTTCAAGGTTAGTGACATACCCGTTCACGGGCGACAACACCCGTGTGCGGTCGAGATTGAGCCTGGCGGCGTCCAGCGCGGCCACCGCTTGCTGATAGGCGGCATCGGCAGCCGACGCCGTATCGGCCGCGTCTTCGCGGCCCTCCTTCGAAACAACCTCGCTGTCCAGATCTTCGCGCCGTTGCGCGTCGTCGCGCCGCATCTGCAGCTCGGCCTTGCGTGCCGCCACATTGGCCTCAGCCTGTTCGACGGCGATCTGGTAGTGCGAAGGGTCGATCTGCATCAGCAGGTCGCCCTTCTTTACGAACTGGTTGTCGTGCACGGGCAGGCCGACAATCTCACCTGAAACGTCTGGCGCAATGTCGATGATATCGGCGTTCATTCGCCCGTCGCGGGTCCAGGGTTCATCCATGTAATGAACCCATAAGGTGCGGCCAATCAGGATCGCGACAACGAAGACGACGATAGTCGCGATGAAACCCAGAATATTTCGGATACTCATGCCTGGACTCTTATTAATGATAAACGGCGAGACCTAGCACGCCACATACACACACGAGCAAGCTGGCCCGAAACAGGCTGGGGTGCCAGACGATGCGATACAGGCCCGTATGGGCAATCACACGATCGAGCGCCCAGGTCAGCGCAGCGCCAGCGATCATCAGCAGCACAATGGCCGGCAGGTACGCATCGGGGACAGCAACTTCACGTGGCATGGCCAACTCCTTCTTGCGCTTCGTGTTTCGCTTCGTGCGCCGGCAGCGTCTGGGCTGCCTTCGGACTGTCGTCAGGTTCGGCGAGGCCGCCGCCTAAGGCTGTCATGAGCGATGCGTGCGCGGAAAGGCGCTCGGCCTGGATGCGTGCCACGCCTTCCTGGGCTTGCAGCAACTGGTTCTGCGCGATCAGCACGTTCAGGTAATTTGTCAGACCCCGTCGGTAGCCTTCCGTCACCAGGTCATAGTTCTTGCGCGCGGTCGCAACTGAACGCCCGGCATCGTCTGCCTGTGTCTCGAGCGAGCGGATCCGCACGACCTGATCGGCCACGTCCTTCAGCGCGCTGACAATTGCCTGGTTGTACTGTTCGACGGCCACGTCGTAGCCTGCATCCGCGGCGCTGAGTTGCGAGCGCAGCCGGCCGCCTTCGAAGATCGGCAGCGTCAGCGCCGGGCCGCCCGTCCAACTGCCGTTCGCCGCATGCAGGAACTGGAACAACGGGCCGCCCGCCGCATAGCCGCCAAACGACGCAAGCATGTTGATGTCCGGATAAAAGTTAGCCTTGGCGACGTCGATCCCGCGCGCCTGCGCCGCGACGGTCCAGCGCGCCGCGACGATGTCGGGACGGTGGCCAAGCAGCTCGACCGGCAAGGCCGAAGGCAGGCCGGCAGGTGCGTTCAGCACGAGCGTCGGCCGCGTGATCGAATCGCCCGCACCCGGTCCCTTGCCGGCCAGCGCCGCCAGCTGATCGCGGCCAAGTGCAATCTGATCTTCGAGTTCGTCGACCTGGCGTTCGGATTCGGGCACTGGCGTTTCCGCCTGGCTCACTTCGAGCTGCGTGCCGAGACCGCCTTGCAGACGGCGCGTGGCAAGATCGACGACCTGCTGCTGTTGTTGCAGCGTGGCCTTGGCGATATCGAGTAGCGCGTAATTCATCGATATGCCGATATATGCACGCACCACGTTCGCTTCGAGTTCGAGCTGCGCCGCGCGTTCGTCGGCGGCGCTGGCGTGAGCGGTGTCGAGCGCGCTCTCGGTGGCGTTCTTGTCCTTGCCCCAGACGTCGAGGTGATAGGACAGGTTCAATGTGCCGACGTTGTCCCACGTGTTCGCATTGGCGAGCGGGCCTGGACCGTACCAGTCGTTGGTCGGCCACTGTTGACGCTCGATCGACAGATTGCCACTGAGCTGCGGCAACAACGCCGAGCGTGCCACGCCCACCATCGACTGCGCCTCGCGCACCCGCGCCTCTGCAACGGCGAGCGTCGGATTGCCGGCCTGGGCCGCCTCGACCCACGCGTTGAGTTGCGGATCGTTATAGGCACGCCACCAGTCGGCGGCAGGCCACTTCGCGTCGGCGTTGGCTGCTTGCACAGCTGCACCGGCATCAAGAGAGGATGCCTCGATTCCACGTGCTTGTGGGGCGATGCCTCCGGTACTGGCACAGCCGGCGATGACTAGCGAGATCGTAAGAACCGCGAGCGCGGCGACCCCTTTTTGTACCGGAGACTGCACGATTTTCCCCTCATTGGACGATTGAACTCTAGGTGTCGTTGTTCTCTGCGACTGAGTATGAATAGTGCCGGGGTATCGATGAGGGGAAGGTAGACAGTTTGTGCGTCTGGCGGAAAACACAGCCGGAATCACATCGTGAAGGAAGCGCGACGTTCCGTGTGTCAAGCGTTATGCAGAGTGGCGTTTCGCCGCGGTTGTCCGGGGCAGACAGGAGTTGCTTGCGAGCCGAACCGGCGAGCTCAGGGCATTGCGCCCGTATAAAGCCTATCGCGCGCTGGCCGCGGCCAGCTTGCCCACCGTTTGCACTGCCCGTTCAATCTCCGGACACCACGCGTAGCTATAGTTGAGACGTATGAAGTTGCTATAAGCGTTCGAAGTTGAAAACATATAGCCAGGGCCAATGGTAATGCCATTCTCCAGCGCAAGCTGGTAAAGCCTCATTGAATCGACCTTTTCGGGTAGCTCCACCCAAAGGACGTACCCCCCCGCCGGCGTTGAAGTGCGCGTCCCCTCGGGGAAAAAACGATTGACCATCGCTTTCATCAGATTGGCCTGTTGAGCGTAGAGCCGGCGAATCCGGCGCAGATGGTGCTCGTAGCCGTCATTCTGCAAATACTCGGCAATCGCCAGTTGCGGTACGGTCGCCGTCGTCAGTGTATTGAGAAATTTGAGCTTCTCAACCTGCTCCCGATAGCGACCGGGTAGCGCCCAGCCAATGTGGTGAGCGGCAGTGAGGCTCTTCGAAAACGAGCCGCAATGCAGCACCAGACCTTGTGTATCGTAAGACTTCAATGTTCTCGGGTAGACGTCGCCAAAATAAAGTTCGTTGTAGACACCGTTCTCGATAATGGGCACGTCGTAGCGCGTCACCAGTTCAACAAGCTCGCGCTTTTTCTCATCCGCCATCTGGAAACCGAGCGGGTTCTGGAAGTTCGGCATGACCATGCACGCGGCAATCTTCTGATTCTCCAGAACATCTGCGAGGACCGTGAGATCAATCCCCTCTTGTGAATGCGTAGGAATCTCAATGGCACGCATACCCATGCGCTCTATAGCGTGGAGCATGGCGTAAAAGGTTGGCGACTCGACGACAACCGTGTCGCCTGGCTTGCCGACTGCCTGCAGACACAGGTTAATCGCCTCAGTGGCACCGACCGTAATGATCATTTCATTTGGATCCACCGACGCCCCATTCTCAAGGTAGCGCCTTGCGATCTGACGAATCAGATTCGGGTTTCCTGGCGGCAACGCGTCAGTGATGCCCCACGTCTCCTTCTTCCTGCTGATCGCATAGGCGTAGCGATTGATCTTATCGGAGGGGAACAGAGCTGGGTCTGGATAAGGAGAGCCAAGCGGAACGGCCTCATCGGACCCAATCGAGCGCAGCGTAGATAACACCAGCCGGCTGACGTCCACCTTCGAAGACACAGCGATCGGCTTTGAAGTACGCAACTCCTGAGCCTTGCCGTCTGAATGGGCTTCAAGTATGCGGACAAAATATCCTGACTGCGGACGGCTTTCGATAACGCCTTTGCTCTCGAGAAGCAAGTACGCGCGGATGACAGTTGTAATACTCAGTTGGTGGTGCTGACTGGATTGTCTAACCGAAGGGATACGGTCGCCGGGACGAAATACACCCTTGCGTATCGTCACTTCAATATCGCTGGCCAACTTTTCGTAGAGCTTCACATGTCGTCTCGATAGTAACGCTGCGCCGTCGGCTTCCAGAACCGTTCGCAGCCGTTAGAACATGGCGTAAGTGTACTCCTTTGGAGCACAGATTCCGTTTCCGCACGGTCCTGTGCGGAACTGTGCTTCACGGAGCACAGCAGATGTGTGCGCTTTGTGCCCGCTCCAACGCTCTTATTCTTCGGTCATCGAATGCGCAATTCGGCATCATCCGATCGACGGATGCCGTGCAGCGCGAAGTCAATGGAGCCGAGGTCATGGAAAAGTCGAAAGAGAAAGGGCGGATTGAGCCCTACCACCATCCCGCCGCCGGTTGGGGTGCGTTGAAGTACGTTGCAATCAATCTGATCAAAGAGAAAGTCTCTGGCGGCAACTACCGCGCGCTCTTCAAGCAAAACCAGCCGAACGGCTTCGATTGCCCAGGCTGCGCGTGGCCGGATCGTCAGCATGCCTCGACCTTCGAGTTTTGCGAAAACGGCGTCAAGGCTGTCGCTGCGGAAGCGACGACCAAGCGGGTTACGCCGGCGTTCTTCGCAGAGCACACCGTCGAAGAATTGATGAAGCAGACCGACTACGAACTCGAGCAGCATGGTCGACTCACGGATCCGATGGTTTACGATTCGCTGACCGACAAATATAAGCCAATTTCCTGGGATGATGCGTATCAACTGATCGCAACGCATCTCAACAAGCTGGACGATCCGGACGAGGCCGCCTTCTATACCTCGGGCCGTGCCAGCAACGAAGCAGCGTTCCTGTATCAGCTGTTTGTTCGTATGTATGGTACGAACAACTTCCCCGACTGCTCCAACATGTGTCACGAAGCGACCAGTCGCGGCCTCCCGACCACCGTCGGAATTGGCAAGGGCACAGTTACGTTGGACGATTTCGAGCAGGCCGATACGCTCCTGATCTTCGGTCAGAATCCTGCGACCAACCATCCGCGCATGCTCGGCGAACTTCGCGAATGTGCGAAGCGCGGCGCGACCATCGTCTCGATCAATCCGCTGCGCGAGCGCGGTCTGGAACGCTTCGCGAGCCCGCAGCACCCGCTCGAGATGCTGACGATGTCCAGCACCAAGATTGCCTCGACGTTCATCCAGCCCAAGCTTGGCGGCGATTTCGCGCTGATCAAGGGCGTTGCAAAGCGGGTTATCGAGCTGGACGATGAAGCGATCGAGCGCGGCGACGAGCGAATCCTCGACCTTGAGTTCATCGCGGAACACACCCTCGGCTTCGAAGACTTCGCAGCGGATCTGCGCGCCGAAAGCTGGCCGGCTCTCGAAGAAGAATCGGGTGTGCCCCGCGAGGACATTGAAGGGCTCGCGCGCATCTACGTGAACGGCAAACGCGTGATCGCGACGTGGGGCATGGGCATTACCCAGCACAAGCACTCCGTGCAAACGGTGCACATGCTGTCGAATCTGATGTTGATGCGCGGCAATATTGGGCGTGAGGGTGCAGGCCTGTGTCCGGTTCGCGGGCACTCGAACGTGCAGGGCAATCGCACGGTCGGCATCGAAGAACAGCCGTCGCAAGAATTCCTCAATCGCCTGGGCGAGGTCTTTGACTTCGAGCCACCGCGCGAGCATGGCCTCGACGTCGTGGATACCATCGAACATATGCTCGAAGGCCACGTGAAGGTATTCCTTGGTTTGGGCGGCAACTTCGCGATGGCAACGCCGGACACGCCGCGCACCTTTGACGCGCTTCGGTCATGCGCGCTGACCGTGCATATCACCACCAAGCTCAACCGCAGTCATCTCGTTCATGGTCAGGACGCTCTGATTCTGCCGACGATGGGTCGCACGGAAATCGACATCCAGGGCGGCGTATCGCAAGGCGTCACCGTGGAAGACTCCATGAGCATGGTCCACATCTCCTACGGCATGAGCATTCCCGCTTCGAAGAATCTGATGTCCGAGACGGCCATTGTCGCCAACATCGCACACGCGACGCTGGGCGACGCCAAAGTTGACTGGCTGGGACGTGCCCGCAACTACGCACTGATTCGAGACGACATGGAAAAGGTTCTCGACGGCTTCGAGAACTACAACGAGCGAATCCAGGTTCCCGGTGGTTTCCACCTGCGCGTCGCCTCCCGTGAGCGTGACTGGAAAACCGCTACGGGCAAGGCGAATTTCGTGGTCCACAAGATCGCAACGGACACGCCCATCCAGCGTGCCAAGGCGCTACACGGCGAACGCGTCATGACGTTGATGACCACGCGCTCGCATGATCAGTACAACACGACGATCTATGCCCTCGACGACCGCTATCGCGGCGTGTTCGGACAACGCCGGGTTGTGTTCGTCAATCCCGCCGATCTGGCAATGCTCGGCTTCAAGGCGGGCGACTGGGTCGACATGACGACAGTCTGGGACGACGGCATTGACCGGCGTGCCGACTCGTTCCTGCTGGTCGAGTACGACATTCCCCGTGGCTGCATTGGAGCCTACTACCCGGAGACGAATCCGCTGGTTCCGTTGTCCAGTGTCGGAGACGTATGCAATACGCCGACCTCCAAGTCGATTCCCGTTTTGCTGCATCGTTCCGCGCCGCCCGCGGTGGCCGCATAACGCCACGCCCTTCAGATTCGTCGCGCGCCGCCTGGCGCGCCTGCCTTTTTCAATTCGCTTTTTTGGTGACCGATATGCCTGTAGAAGCCTTACATCTTGCGCGGGGCCAGTTCGCAATGACGGCCATATTCCACATCCTATGGCCGATTCTAACCATCAGTCTCTCAGCCTTCCTGCTGGTGGTTGAAGTCCTCTGGGTTCGAACCAACGAAGTGGTCTGGTA
>NZ_JBNDMQ010000079.1:0-13215 GCF_050436665.1 Paraburkholderia sp. EB58
CGCCTTGATCGGCCGCCATCGCAAGGGTCTGTTGTTTCATGCGCATCTAACGATTGAAGGCTCAGTGGCGTTGACCTTTTTCAGCGTAGCCTTAAGGCGTTTGTATTGCAACGCGCGGCGATACCGAATAGATTTAGTCAATCGACTACGCGCCCATGCTCTGCTGTATGTTCCATGCTAGAAGTTTGGTGGCATGCTAGACGGTTGTGTTGCGGTTTGAAACGCGGCTGGTTGTCCATGAGCTAAACACCGCGAGCGATGCAGAAGATGCCTGAGTAAGTAATATGATAAATTCGTAGTCCTATTTAAATGAAGGCACTTAATGTTATCTGGAAAACAAAGTAATGATGGACGCGAGGATAACGAGGACACAGGCTGCCCGTGTCCCGGTGAACAGCCGCGTTCGTTGAGTGAAGCGATTGCCCAAGCCTTGGCTAACCCCTTTCCTTTGAGGGGTGATCTGGCAGAGCCCCTGTCTGCGGATAGCGCGCCAGGAAATCCATGGGAGTGGGCTGTCTTTTCCAACTGCGCGCCCGGCAAGTCGGCCCGCGCAACCACCCGTGCATTGCGCAAGGCGGCGGTGCGTGCAGCGCGGGAATTGGATAGGTCAACTTATGTGGACAATCGGTTCGTGACGGACCATGATTTGTTGGCAAAGTCGGGCCCGTGGCCGTATACGGGCGGGAGTTGGAACGATGATGTCGAATACAAGCAGGACGGCTATGTCAGCGCCGAACAGCGCTTCCGGTTGGTCGTGTGTTCTCAGAGAGGACCCGTCGGGTTTTGCACGGTCTCGACATCCGTGACAAATTTTTCTGGAAGTGATGTGCCTGACCTGCTTGTGGATATTCGGACTGCTTTTATTGATCCAGCGTATCGCAACCGTGGGCTTAGCCGCATGCTAGCCGAATCAGCAGCCGTCGTCGCACTCGAACTGATCCGCGAGCTTCAGGCCCGTCTGATCGCGAGTGGCGTTCGCGGAACATTCGACGTTGTATTACCGGTGCAGGGAGAAATTATTTCTGAGGGCGGTTTGCGCTTCCTCAACGAGGTTGGGAAATGGTTGGAATGGCTGATGGAAGACGAGCCTCTGGTCGGCGAAAACGGTGAGGCGGTTCTCCGTGTCAAGAGGGTGGAGGTGTATGACGTTGCCTGAACTACGCCTGGCAGTGCTAGAAACTGACGGCGCCACGACCGCATGCATGTCCCGCTCTGAGGTGGAACATCGCAGCGTGTCTACGGGAGTGCCGTCGCGGGCTTCAAAGCACAATGGTCGCGAAGCGTCTCAAACCGCAACGCGAAGGCTAAGAGGGATCCGACGCGGAAGTATTGCAGTTCAGAATTTTGCAGTACAGGTTGATGTCCGCGGAGTACGAGAGAGTGGCCTACCTGGATTCTCTTGAGCGTGAAGTGCGTTTTGAGAGCTAGCGACTGCTTGTAGAGTGTGTGGGCGCTCCACCTTGTTGATTTGAGATATCAATGAAACGCTATACATCAGTACTGCTTAAATAGTAGAGATTTTTAATGGATGAAAATATGGAGCAGTATGAAAATTGGGCGAATCGTAAATTTGCCCGTCTTGTTACCGGAGGTGCCAGTGCATTGGCTGATGAGGCGATCGGCTATGCATTGGCGCATCCATTTCAATTGACGGTCAGTGCTGAGGAGCCTTTGGTTTCGTCGGGACCTGTCGACGGATTGTGGGAATGGGCGGTATTTTCCAGTTGCCCCCCTGGCAAGTCGCTGCGCAAAACGGAGCGTGCATTGCGCAGGGAGGTGCGCGACGCACGGAAGCTGGACAAGATGAAATATTCGGACAAAATGCTCCTGGAGACCTCGGGTCTAGCCGGCGAGGCTGCTTTGTGGCCATGCGCAGAAGGAAGTTGGGATTTCAATGTCACATTTCCCAAGCATGAATACGCCTGCGCCGGCCAAAGCTACCGGCTGGTGCTATGCTCACCGACGAAAGTAGCTGGCTTTTGTGCCGTCACGACCACTGCAACCTACTCCCTTGGGGATGCCGCGCCTGACCTGGATGTAAGGATCTGGGGGGTTTTCGTTTCTCCGGCGTACCGCGGACGCGAACTCAGCAACATGCTCGCCGAGGGGGCAGCGGTCGTTGTTCTCGACATGGTTCGCCAGCTTCAGGACCGTCTGGTTGCGCTTCAGATTAGTCAGGTGTTCGATGTAGAGTTACAAGTACAAGGGGAACTCGATTCAAATGATGATCTTCGTTTCCTCTTTAAGATCAAGGATTGGTTGGAGCGTTTGATTGAGACGACACCACTAATTTCGGAAGGCGGTGAGTCGGTCCTGCGAATCAAGGACGTCGTAGTATGCGACGTCTGACCGACCTTCACTCGGCAGCGACGATGTCACGATCGCCAACGATAAGGCAAAGCGTGAGATAGCCGCAAGAACGATTCCGGGCGCGTCTGCTAAACGCTGGAACCAGCTTCGGGATCAACGCCTTCAGTCGCTTGCCGCAAACCTGGTCGGCTGCTTCCCACAATACCGTCAGCGCCTGACGTACCGCCTCGTCGTAGAGCCGGTTGCGCTCGCGCGTCCCCTTTGCCGCGCCGGGCTCTTCCCGTAGCAGCCGGATGGCGTGCTTGCGGTGATACCCGGTCAGAGCCACGAACTCATCGAGAATCCTGATCCGGTCACCGAACGTCGCGCCGCCATACCGCAATTGCAATGCTGCCACCAACTCCTTGCGTGTCGTCATGCTGATTCGCCTCGTCACCTCGTGCCGCTCCCGCCGGACAATCCGACGGGTAGCAAACTACGTGAGGCAACAGGTCAGCGCGAGTTGCAATTCTGATGAGTCAATGCGCCGGCCAAGATGTTTGTCGGTAAACCGGAAGTCCTGCTTGACGCTATCCAGATGAGAAAGGTTTTAATGGTCGGGCAGATGAACAGACCTCTCGCTACTCGCCTACGGGGCAAGTTTGCTGGCTCACCGACTTCCGGTTTTTCAACCTCCGGTTGTGGTACAGTAATCGGAAGTCAATCGCCTTCGGAGGCACCCTTGTCTGGATTTCTTGATGGCATCCCGATGCCGGCTGAACAGCCTGCCTGTCAGGTTGTCGTTGACCCCGTGCTTGTATCGGCGCGGCTGTCTGACCTGCATGGCAGTCTGGACCAGGCATTGTTCCGCGAAGCGAACGAACATGGGTACAGGGCCCGGCTGGACGTGACGCCGGCTCACCCAACAACTTCCGCCGGCACGTTTCATTGGCATGCAGCCGTGTTTGCGCTTCGCACCGCGCTGATTGAACGTGAATGGATAAAGAAGGACACCCAGAATTGTCCTTTCATCTTGTCTCCGGATAAAGCAGTTGCTATCCTGGTGATGACCGGCGATGCCGACACCGGGGTCGTTGAAGGCTTTCCAACTAATCAGGCGCAGAAGGGAGTCGTCCTCAAGCAGGCGGTTTCGGCCAACTACGAGTTGTTCGAGAGAGCAATGATTTCAAAGCTTGAACGCGCAAGCAACGGCACACAAATGTGGGTGTTGCTATACCACGTTGGAGTCGAAAAAAACGGTCGTACGGAATTGCGGGCTGAGCTTTCGCTACCCTCAAAATTCGAACGCAAGAAGATTGTCGGTTGGACTCAGCGAATTATCCTTGGCGCCATTCACCCTGACGGTGAATACGATGCTCGCATTGACGCACCTATAGCGCCGACCCCGGTTGAAGTTCCCGTGGAGCGTCGCAACGCAAGCTAGAGAAGTAGAGAATCAATGAATATGAACCCGTCACGATTGGAATTTGCCCGCACGCGCCGTGGCTGGACCAAAGCGCGCCTGGCGAACGAGCTTGGCGTGCAGGTTCGTTCGATCCAGGGGTATGAGTCGGGCGAGTATGCTCCGGAACCGGAGAGACTCGCACACATGTGCGAGCTACTGCGATTTCCCGAGGAGTTCTTCTTCGGAGATGATTTGCCGGTCATCAACGAACACACAGCCAGCTTCCGCTCGATGTCCAAGATGTCCGCAACGCTGAAGCGTACCGCCCTCGGGTCGGGGACGACGGCTTTCCTCCTCAACGATTGGATTGAGGAGCGCTTTCGGCTGCCCGAAGCTGATTTACCCGACCTGAGCGACCTGTCGCCCGAAGAGGCAGCGGCGACCTTGCGGCGTATTTGGGGCATCGGCGAGGCGCCCATCTCCAATTTGATACACCTCCTCGAACTTAAAGGCGTGCGTGTCTACTCCCTGGCAATCGAAGCGAAGGAAGTGGATGCATTCAGCGTATGGCATAAGGAGCGGCCGTTTGTCTTTCTGAACACTTTCAAGACACCGGAACATAGCCGCTTCGACGCTGCTCATGAACTGGGCCACCTTGTGCGTGACCGACACAGCATGTTGCACGGCGAAGCGCACAGCCCGGAAATGGAGAAAGAAGCTAACGCATTCGCGGGCGCCTTCCTGATGCCTAAAGACAGCGTTACCGGAAACCGGGCTGGTCTCCTGACAATGGGCAAGCTCATCGAGATGAAGCGCGTATGGGGCGTGTCTCTCGCAGCCCTTGCGTTTCGGATAAACCAGCTCGGCCTGTTTACCGAATGGGCTTATCGCAATCTCTGTATCCAGATAGCAAAACACGGCTATCGAACATCAGAGCCAAATCCAATGGGACCGGAATCGTCGCAACTTCTTCGAAAGGTGTTCGACTCGCTCCGAAACGAAGGTATAAGCCGGACCGATGTCGCAAGAGACTTGTGTCTATCGCAGCAGGATATCGACAACCTGACCTTTGGGTTGACCATTTCGGGTGTGAGCAGCACGGCAAGAGGAAGCGGGCGGGTAGCTCCTAAGCCATCGTCGCCACCCAAACTGAAGCTTTTCAAGTAGAGACGGCTTTCCTGCCGGCGAGCAATCGGTCATGCCGCACGTCACAGAGCAACTTGCGAACCAAGTGACGCAGTACCTCAGTGCAGGTGATGTTCCCTACTTCCGATCGGCACGCCAGCGCTTGTATGGGCGGAGCGTCAATTGCCGTAGGCGGTGATGTTCGGCTTGCGTCTTCACAACCTGCCGTGGGATGCGAAAGCGCCTGAATGGCTTCAGGTTTTACGCCTGCGCCTGGATCTGCTGCAGTATCTGCAGGTACTGCGGAACCATCGCCGCGGGTTGGTCGACGAACGTACGACGGTGCTGAATGCTGGCCTGTGTGCGCAGCAGCTCAAGCGAGATCTGAGCAGTCTTAACTACGATGGCGACCATGCGCTGTCCGTCGTACTGGATGAACTGGATGAAGAAGTCGTGAACATCGTTTCGGAACTGCATGGTAACCGTCCGACCACGACCGTTCTTGACAGCATGTTGATATCGAACAGTTGAACCCAGCGCGTTGAGTTCAGGCGGCGTCGTGGTGAAGCTGATCGGCGACGACCCATGGCAACAGCTCGTCGACGCGATTGACGGGATGCTCGGCGATGCGAGCGATGACGTGGCGCAGGTAGGCCTCGGGATCAAGGCCATTCAGTTTTGCGGTACCAACCAGAGTGTAGATAGCGGCTCCGCGCTCGCCGCCGCTGTCGGAACCGAAGTGCAGGAAGTTTTTTCGGCCGAGAGCGACGGCACGTAAAGCGCGTTCGGCTGCGTTATTGTCGATTTCCACGGCGCCGTCATCGACGTACAGCGCGAGCGCTGCCCACTGATTCAGCGCGTAGTTGATGGCTTTGGCGGTATCGCCTTTCTGCGACACCGCACCCAATGTCGAGCGCAGCCAGATCTCGAAGGCAGCGAGTAACGGACGCGCCTGCTCCTGCCTGACACGTCTTCGTTCGTCTGGTGGTTTGCCACGAATCGCGGCCTCAATTGCGTACAGTTCGCCGATCCGGCGCAACGCTTCAGTGTTAACCTCGTTCCTGCGTGCGACGAACAGATCGTGGAATTTGCGGCGCGCGTGCGCCATGCATGCAGCCTCACGCACATCACCACGTTCGTAGATCGCGTTGTACCCCGCGAACGCATCGGCCTGCAACGTTCCCCTGAAGTCCTTCAGATGGGCCTGTGGATATTCACCAGCCCGTGTGGGACTGTATGCGAACCAGACCGCCGGCGCGTCCTTCGAGCCAGCCGGCCGGTCATCCCGAACGTATGTCCAGAGACGTGCGGTACGGGTCTTGCCATTGCCGGGCTCGAGCACAGGTACCGGCGTGTCATCCGTGTGGATCTTCGGGGCGGCCATCACGTAACGGCGAACGACCTCTACGAGTGGCCGGAGCAACGCACTGCACTGGCCGACCCAGTCCGAGAGTGTCGAACGGCTGAGTTCCACGCCGTCGCGCGCGTAAATCACTGACTGTCGATACAGGGGAAGGTGGTCACAGAATTTGGCGACCAGAACATGCGCGAGCAATCCGGGACCGGGCATGCCGCGATCGATTGGCCGGCTGGGCGCAGCCGCCTGCACGATGCAGTCGCAACAGCTACAGGCCTTCTTGGGTCGGCGGTGACGAATCACTCGCCAATGCCCCGGTACATAGTCGAGTTGCTCGGAAACGTCCTCGCCGAGGTCGCCAAGCGCGCCACCGCATTGCGGACAGCAGGCGTCGTCGGGATGATGAACAACATCTTCGCGCGGTAGATGTTCTGGAAGTGGCTTGCGTCCCGTCGGCTTGCCAGCTTCTGAGCGGGGCCTTGTCGGTGCGTCGACCGTCGCCGCACCATCGTCGGCCTGCAGATCTTCGAGACGCAATTCGAGTTGCTCGATCTGGCGATCAATCTTCTCCGATTTGCGACCAAACTGCATGCGCTGGAGTTTCGCGATCCACAGCTTCAGGTGCTCGATCTCGAGCGCCCGGTCGGAGAGTGTCTTCTGGAGCGTCGTTACAGTGTCGCGCAGATCCGTGAGCTCGCCTTCGCGCTCACGTAACGCAGCCTCACGCGCGAGCAGGAGAGCCTTCAAGGCCTCGATATCGTCTGGAAACGTAGCGTCGCTGGATGCCATGGAGGCAGTTTACGCGCGTGCATTGCGCTACGCCCGGGTTGTCACATACGTTTACAAAGCACTGCAGGGGCGCGCTGCATCGACGGGCTGTCGCCAGTCGAATCCTTCGAGTAGAAGGCCGAGTTGAGCGCTGGTCAGCGAAACAACACCGCCGTCAGCACGAGGCCACGCAAAGCGCCCACGCTCCAGGCGTTTGGCGAACAGGCATAGGCCGCCGTCGCGCCAGTACAGGCACTTGATGAGGTCGCCACGTTTGCCTCTGAACACGAAGATGTGGCCAGAGAATGGATCCTTCGCCAGCACGGTCTGCACCTTCGCGGCCAGGCCGTCGAAGCCGCAGCGCATATCCGTAAATCCGGCGGCAACCCAGATGCGCGTGTTTGTGAGCGGACCAATCATCGGCTCAGGCACTGGATCACCACGCGCAGCGTGTCGGGATCAACGCTCCCTTCAACGTCTATCTCGCCTCGTGGCAACTGGATGCGTATCTTGCCGGACACCGGTGCCGAAGGCGTAGATGCTGCCGGTTCGGCCACGCCGCTGTCGCTAGCGTCATTCACGGTGACCGGCAGCAACGCGCATTCGTGACCGTTCACGCCAAGTCGTCCATCCAGATACTGCTTACGCCAGTCGAACAGCTGATTCGCGTTCAATTCGTGACTGCGTGCAATCTCCGCCACCGAACGACCACTGGATAACGTCTCTTCGACGATCTGGCGTTTCTCGTCCACGCTACGCCGGCGATACTTCCGGGCGACTTTGACTTCGGAGAATTCAGTCACTGTGTCCATGATTCCTTTGTGGACACAGTCACATTTGTGCCCCGGGAAAGCATGGCTTCGCCTTCATCAGGCGTCTATACGGTCAGGGTCGGACGGTTACACTGCATGTGCGCCCGCGCAAGGATATGCTGATTGACATGACCGGGACTCCGTGCGCGTTGGTCCGCAATCTCTTCGTCATTCCGTTCTAGTGAGTGGAGCGCGTATTGGGCGCGCAAGCGAATCACGAACCCTGGCCGCGCCGCAGCAAGCAGCTAGACGCGGTGAAGGGCGCAACCTACTGGACGGCATACTGCCCAACCGCGCATCTACCGGGTCGGATTTCCGGAACCTCGATGCGCTCGAAAGATGCTGCGCTCTTGGCGTGGGGACGACGGCGTTAAGTCCGGCCGCATAGGGTCGCCAGAATGGCAACACAGCAGACCTGTCCGTGCCGCATCCGAAGTGCTGCGCCCTGCGGTGTCGCTATCACGAACCGGCGCCTATCCGCGCCGCGAGCCTTTCATTCGGGAGCTGCACAAGCGGTATGGCACCAGAGCTCAACCTGTCAATGCATTGCTTTCTGCGCTAACAGTGCGACCTGTTCGAAGTTCGCCTTTTCGAGATCCTCGCGTGAGCCGAATTCGACGATGTACCCGAAGACCGTACCGGATGCGTCGCGGGGGAACAGGCGTTGAACAAAGTGCCTCGTGAAGCACGTGCATCCCGTCATGCCGAAGCCGCCATCCGGTGGGCTGATGATTGTGCTGCCGTCAACGGGCACAAAAGCTCCTTCGCCGATCACACCGTCGTCTGGCACATCGTCGTACTGGATGATACCCACGCGTACGGACATGGCACTCCAATTATGTTTGATGAATCGCTGGACTCGTCCTGGAGCTGGCATGTCAAGCCCAAGGGCTTTCGATCTGGCAGGCCCAGACCGCATTTCGCCCGGTTCAAATACGTTTTGAACCTGTGCCTAACTTTTCCAGACGCCTTCAATCTTGCTGCGGATTGCATCGCGCCCCCCCAGAGTGAAGGCAATGGCAGGGGACCGGTGCAATTCAATGCTTTGCAATCGCCGTAGGCAGGATGCTGGACGTCAAAGGTCACATTCCCGTAGCCAACACACTTCCGATGTTTCAACACATGGAAATATCCAGCGTCGACAGTGCTGCGCGCACATCGGCAACTGTAATGGTGGTGTCACCCGACTCAATATGCCGCTCCGCTGCGTCGTCGATGAGGCGCTGCAACGCTGCGTCGGCATCGGCGATCGAACAACCTTCTAGCGCCGTGATTACGCACTCCACCGCCTGCCGCGAAACCGCAAAGGTGGTTCCAGCCTTAACCCTCAACTGGGAGCGAATGTACGCCGCAAGCGACTCGCGTGACGGCACGTCAAAGCGGATTTTCTGCTCGAGACGGCCACCGCGCAGCACTGCGGGATCCAGCGCTTCAGGATGGTTGGTGGCGGCAATCACCAGCACGTCGGGCACGCGACCATCGGCGCACGTCGATCGAAGCCAGAATCCGGTTGGTCAAGGATGAAACGGCAGACACGGATCGATTCCGAAAAACATCTTCGGCCTCATCGACGAACACGATGCACGGACGCAGGTTCTTCGCCTGGCGATATAGCTGGGTCCACGCGGAATGACTGGCGAGGAGTTCCGCACCCGTTGTCTTAAGAACGGCCCAACCGCTGGACTTTGCGATGGCCATCGCTGCCTGCGTCTTGCCAGTGCCTGGTGGGCCATAGAACAGTACGCCACGGGGAAGCGCGCCGCCGAGCTGCTCCATGCGGTGGACATGGCGCAGGCGCAATGCGAGCCTTTTAAGTTCGTCACGCGAGCGATCGGGCATGATGATCTCTTCGATCGTCTTGGTCTTTTCCGGCAGATGTCCCCTTGATCCCTGGATGCGGCGCATGGCCCGCATGGCGATATCGAACGACACCACGCTATTTCCGACGAGGCCTTCGCGCCGCATGTCGGCAAGCTGAGGTCCAATGGCCATCAGACGTGCCGCACTGAATCCATCCCAGCGGGTAGCAAGACTCTTCAGCACGGGCAAGCCAAGCGCGTTGGGTCCGAGCGCCTTGAAGACTGAGCGGGAAAGCAGCGCTTCACGTGCGGGTGCGTCTGGCGGCGGCACCTCGATCTTGAAGTCGAAGCGCCCCTCACGCACAGCGGCGCCGTCCAGCAATTCGAGATCGTTCGTCGCCGCGACCAGGATGATTTTGGTGCCTCGCAGGCGGACGATTTCGGTGAGCATCGTGTTGGTCAGATCCCGAACCATATGATGTGCACCTCGCCCAGAAATGAAGCTGTCAATTTCGTCAATCAGGAAGACAGCCTGACCTAACCGGGTGGCCTGCGCAAACGCTGCCTTTACGCGCTCAGGTGTTTCGTTGACCCACTTCGAGGCGATGTCCTGGTAGGAAATGGAGAAGAACGGAATCCGCAATTCACCCGCGAGTGCTTCGGCAAACATGGTCTTTCCATTGCCGGGTTCGCCGGAGAGCAGGATGCCGTTTCTTGCCTGTGCGGGATCGGAGAGGATTTCTCGTGCTACATTGAGCAACCGGCTCTTTGTGTCGGCCATGCCCGTGAGGGCGTCAAAGGAGAACCGGGCGCGCAGTACACGGTCGTCCAAAGAATACGTCTGCTGGGGCGTCGCATGATCGGGCGCTTGCTGGGTTTGCGAGTGTGCGGCAGTCTGCTGTACGGTTGGCTGGGTGGGTTGGCTGAACTTGCGGTACGAATGTCCGGCTCGTAATGTCAGCCACAGTACGATTCCGACGCCGACCAGAGCGGCGGTAAGCACGGAATACTGGCCGATCGCAAGCACCAGCATGGCGAAGGTCCCAGTCATCATCAGCCAGCGGGCAACGCGGACAAAATGGTGAAGCGCGAACGCCAGGCCTGTGCAGGCCAGCATCGCAAGCAGTCGATGCATGCCATGGAGGTGAAGAACGGATCCAACGGCGCCACCCATGAGGGTGCCAGTCAGGATCGCAGGGAGCATGCGGAGCGAGAATACGATGGCATCCTTCATGGATGATTTTCCGCACAAGGGGGTGAGTTATAGGGAAGAGACTGAATGCAGGTGCAGATATACCCGAGGCCCTAGCGAAACATAGGCATGATCTGTTCCTCGATCGTGCGATACATGTCCTCGCGGGTGAGCTGCGCGAGCTGCTCGCGTTCGTAGAAAACCACCGTTAGCAAAAGGGCCGTGAATCCGATTGTGCAGCCCTTGATCACGTCGATTAGCCCTAGGGCGATGCCCTGCGACAAGGTCGGAAAGGCCTCCTGCAGGCCAGTGAGACCCAGAAGGATTCCAAGGCACGAGGTGCTGGCCATAAGAGCCGGGGCTAAAAAAATCAATGTGGCCGCAGTGTTGAAAAATGCCCTGACTGGAAGGGGAAGGCACGCGTGGTCCGGGTGGATGAAAGAAAACAGTGACGTTTGCTGTTGATCGTTTTGCATGTGGTGCTCCATTTAGGTAGTGGACTGGATCTGTTGCCGCACGACGAGCCGTCGCGACGGGGCCAACAGATCCAGGTTCCCATGGGTCGAGGTAATTGCAAATTGCTGAGACTAACGAAGCACAATGAGCGGACGACCGCGTCTTGGCAGCCACTGATGCGGGCCCGGTTTCCAGCGGCGTGTACGCTTACGCATCGGCCTGGTGGTGCGACGCCGGTTCTGCCGCAGCATGCGCCGGGAGTGTGCGATCGGACGCCTTAGGTCTGCACTCAGGCGCCGATATAACGCTTCAATCGCTCCGGGCGGGATGCCGGTGTCGATATATCCGGTAACACCCGTGTCGGTCACGACCTTCATGACCGCCCGGCCGTTGTCTGCAATAAAGCCTTTTGTTTGCATGCGGTGCCCCTGTGCATTTGCCGTTAACGTTTCACTTGCGCGCAAGGCGTCGTAGCCATCGCGCCAGAAGAATGAATGGTGAGAAACAGTCGAGGAGACAATCTCGGCATTCGTCGACGAATACCTGCCAGAGGTTCTTTTGGCGATTGGCCATGGAGGTGTCCTAGATAAAATTGGTTCATTGGAGTCATCGGGCGTCAGGAGCGGAAACAGGCCGCTAACAGATGCGTGATCTGGTCGACGCCCGATAGCCAGCCCCGTGTGTGATGCTGCACAGGACAAATCCAGAATCACATGGACTGTTTAAGATGCAACTCTGTTTTCCCGGCACCGTTATGTCTCGTGAGTACGCTGGCACTGGAGTACGGTTCGCCGTCGGGACATTGATAAGTCCGCGAGGAAGCCGATGCGGGTCGATAAGGAAAAAGGAGAGGATGGGGGCTGTTCCTGAAGGAGGCGTGTCCCGTTTTAGTTGGGATGCCTGTGAATTTAATCGTCGAAATGGAACGTTTCTCGTGCATCGCTGTGTCGTGTCAAGTCACGACGGTGATGTTCTTTCTACTGGGTGAAAGACATATCGCGCAAAGCCTCGGCGTACGGACGAAAAAGCATCTGTCGGCCGGATTCTCACTGTCTCGCATAAATGAAGGGGGAGACAGCGAATCGAACGTTCAGCGTGTCAATTGACAGTGAAAACTCGGTGTAACCGTAGAAGAGACCTAAAGAACCCGCATAAGCGATTTCCTTGCGGGATTGTAGAAGTCTTTCGTAGAGCGTGGCTATTTGCGGAGAGGCTCGACGCAAATTTTCGTGCACTGGTCTGGAAAAATTCGATGCACCTTGTTTGATGTCACTGGTGTGGGTGAGGCGTGTGCAATCCAAAGTGCTGCGGCGACAAGGCCACAGCTGATTGTCGAAGCGAAAATTGCGGGCAATAGAATCGAGAGGTAACCGCTCTCACGAGGGAACAAGTATCCGATGAGCTAAATCAGTAGTTTCATTCGTACTCCGTTATATCTAGTTATGCGGGCATAGCCAGGAGGCGAGATGGTCGAAGCGACTACGCCTTCAGGGTCTCGTGACGCTGAACGAATGCAACCTCATGAACGGACTACGTCAATAGCGCCGGGCGGAGCTAGGGAAACGCTGATTTATCAGGCTCGGCGGTCATCGATAAGATAGCCGAGGACGTTGTAGAAAGGAGTTCACGGAACGGACCCATGACGATGCAGCGGCAGATCGGTTTTGCGGAAGCGGAAAGTGCGGGCAAGAAGCGGGTGACCAAGCGTCAACGCTTTCTCGCCGAGATGGAGAAGGTCGTCCCTTGGTCGCGGTTGCTGTCGGTCATCGAGCCGTATTACCCGAAGGGCGAACGAGGCCGTCCGCCGATTGGCCTGGAACGGATGCTGCGGATCTACTTCCTGCAGCAGTGGTACGGGTTGTCGGACGAAGCGCTGGAAGACGCGCTGTACGACAGCATTGCGATGCGCGCCTTCGCCGGCATCGATCTGGCCGTTGAGAACGCGCCGGATGCAACCACGCTGTTGAAGTTCCGTCGTCTGCTGGTCGAGCATGACCTGACGCGAAAGTTGT
>NZ_JBNDMQ010000080.1:0-9783 GCF_050436665.1 Paraburkholderia sp. EB58
GAATCGTCGTCAATGGCCTGCTTGCCCAGAATGATCAGCGAAGGCTGTTCCTTGTCGACCAGCGCCTTCAGCAGCTTGGCGACAGCCAGCGGCTGGAGATCTTCCGACGACTCGATCAGGATCGCGCGATCCGCGCCGATCGCCAGCGCCGTGCGCAGCGTTTCCTGCGCCTGAGTCACGCCCGCTGACACGGCGATCACTTCCGTCGCCACGCCCGCTTCCCGCAGACGCACCGCTTCTTCCACGGCGATCTCGTCGAACGGGTTCATCGACATCTTTACATTTGCAATGTCGACGCCCGTACCGTCCGACTTCACCCGGACTTTCACGTTGTAATCGACCACTCTCTTGACTGGCACCAGGATTTTCATGCACACGCTCCAAAGTTACGAATACGTCAACCCAACGCACATTATAGCGACTGCCCCTTTAAGGCAGCCGTGTCGCAGGCTGGTTTACATCGAGGATAGCGCTCCTCAGCGGCGTGACAGCAATAACGAACGGTCGTTCTATTTTAATCCCGAAAAAACCCGGACGACAACCCCGGGTTAAGACTTACGACTCTAATTCATCATTTGCCATCGATGACGGTTCTGATGCTGCCATGATCACGCGATGCGCCGCCCGGTTGCATCACCCATTTGGGTGACCCACCCAACTCACCACGCGGCAATCACCGCACCGCCGTATTTTGTGTCGATGTACTGCTTCACTTCCGGCGAATGGTACGCCGCGACCAGCTTCGCCACCCACGGCTTGTTGCGATCAGCTTCGCGGATCGCGAGGATATTCACATACGGGCCCTTCGGATCTTCGATCGCGATCGCGTCCTTTTTAGGGTTCAGTCCCGCTTGCATCGCATAGTTGGTGTTGATCGCGGCCGCATCGACATCGCCGAGCGAGCGCGGAATCTGCGCGGCGTCGAGTTCGACGATCTTCAGTTTCTTCGGGTTGTCGACGATGTCGAGCGGCGTTGCCTTCAGGCCGGCATCGGCGCGCAGTTTCAGCAAGCCCTCCTTCTGCAACAGCAACAAGGCACGGCCGCCGTTGGTCGGATCATTCGGCACGGCGATCTTCGCACCGGACTGCAACTCCGCGAGCGACTTGATCTTCTTCGAGTAAATGCCCATCGGGAAGGTCACCGTGTCTGCGATCCTGATCAGCTTGTAACCACGATCCTTCACCTGCGCCTCGAGGTAGGGATCATGCTGATAGCTGTTGGCCTCCAGATCGCCGCTGGCAAGCGCCGCATTTGGCTGCACGTAGTCCGCAAATTCGACGATCTTGATGTTCAAACCGTTTTTCGCCGCGACGCCCTTCACGACTTCCATCAGCTCCGCATGCGGACCGCCGGTGACGCCGACCTTGATCGTGTCGTCGGCGTAAGCCGCCGTATTCGCGGCGAAGAGCGCTGCGGCGCAGAGCACGGCGGCCACCTTCAGAAAGAAACGACGTTGCATGACTGGCCTTCTCCAATTCTCTTCGAGCGGGTTCCGATAACCCTTGTTTTAGGCGCGGCGTTTCATTTGCCGCTTATTTGCGTCTTACTTATGGCTCAAGCGCCGCACGAGCCAATCCCCGAACGACTGCACCAGTTGCACGAACACGATCAGGATCAACACGACCGTCCACATCACGTCCGGCTCGTAGCGCTGATAGCCGTAGCGGATGCCCAGATCGCCGAGACCACCGCCGCCGATCGCTCCGGCCATCGCCGAGTAGCCGACCAGTGAAACGAACGTGATCGTCAGACCCGCGACCACACCGGGCCACGATTCGGGCAGCAGCACCTTGAAGACGATCTGGCTCGTGGTTGCGCCCATTGCCTGAGCGGCTTCGATCAGGCCGCGGTCCACCTCGCGCAGCGCCGTTTCCACGAGGCGCGCGATGAACGGCGCAGCGGCGATCGTCAGCGGCACGACTGCCGCCGCAGTCCCAATCGAAGACCCGACCACCAGCCGGGTGAACGGAATCACCGCGACCAGCAAAATGATGAACGGTGTCGAACGTACCGCGTTGATCACGACGCCCATCGAACGATTGAGCCCGACGTTCTGCAACACGCCCTGACGGTCCGTCAGATAAAGCAGCACACCCAGCGGCAAACCGACCAGCGCGCCCACGAGCCCCGAGATGCCCACCATGATGAGCGTCTCCCAGAACGACTGGACGAACATATCGAACATTTCACTCAACATACGACATCTCCTCCACCACCACACCCTGTTCGCGCAGGTACGCCAGCGCCTGCGCCACATTCACCGCTTCGCCACCCGCCAGTACCGCGAGCGAGCCGAACGCCTGCCCCTGGATCTCATCGATCTGGCCGTGCAGGATGTTGAAGTCGAGTTCGAAGCGGCGAATCGTTTCCGAGAGGATCGGCTGATCGACGCCCGTGCCGGTGAACGCGAGGCGCAGCAGATGGCCGCTGCCAGTCTTCAGACGCTCGGCGACGCGCGCCTTCAGTGCAGGTGGCAACTCCTGGGCAATCACGTCGCCGATCAGCGCGCGAGTCACTTCGTGATGCGGTTGCAGGAACACATCAATGACCTTGCCGTGTTCGACGACCCGGCCGGCATCCAGTACCGCGACGCGGTCGCAGACCTGCTTGATCACGTCCATCTGGTGCGTGATCAGCACGATGGTCAGACCGAGTTCGCGATTGATGCGCTTGAGCAGTTCAAGAATCGAGCGGGTGGTTTCCGGGTCGAGCGCCGAGGTTGCCTCGTCGGATAGCAACACCTTTGGCTTGCTCGCCAGCGCCCGGGCAATGCCCACCCGCTGTTTCTGTCCGCCGCTGATCTGTGCCGGATAGCGGTCTTTCTGCGCAGTGAGCCCCACAAGTTCGAGCAGCGGCAACACGTTCGCTTCGATCTCAGCGCGCTTCAGCCCCGCCAGCTCCAGCGGCAGCGCGACGTTCTCGTACACCGTGCGCGACGACAGCAGGTTGAAATGCTGGAAGATCATGCCGATCTCGCGCCGCGCCTCGCGCAGCTGCGCGGCGGACAGCGTGGTGAGATCGCGTCCGTTGATGACGATGTTGCCTTCGGTCGGGCGCGTGAGCAGGTTAATGGTGCGCACGAGCGTACTCTTGCCAGCGCCGCTGCGGCCGATGATGCCAAACACCTCGCCCGCCGGAATCGACAGGTTGACATTGTGCAGCGCCTCGACCCAGCCCCGCGGTCCGGCAAAACGCTGGGAGATATTGCGTATTTCGATCATGAAAAAACGAAACGGCGGGACTGCCAGCGAGCGTGGATGCGCTCCCGACAAGCGGCCGCCGTTACTTTTATTGGGTTTTGATCCGCAATTCTACCGCAGCGTCGTCATTGCCTTTAATAATCAATTTCGATTTTTTCATAACCCAAAGGAATTAGAGGCGTACCCCCGCATGCGACGCTCGCGCGTGTGACTTGCGTCCGACTATGATCGGGCCAATCAAAACCACAACGACGGCGGACATGGAGACTACCCAGTACAACGACGCTCGCCCGCACCCACGGGTCGCTGCAGGCGTCCCAAAACGGGACGGTGACACGCGGGACGGCGACTCGCGAGACGGCTGCGCGGCGCTCTCGGTCGTCATGACCCGTGACGGAATCGAACTGCCGCTGTACCGGTGGCCGGCCACCGGTGGCCGGCGGGCGAGGGTCGCACTGTTGCACGGCCTCGCCGAACACGCCGGCCGTTACGCGGCGCTCGCCGAGCGGCTGAACGCGGCGGGCATCGAACTGCTCGCCATCGATCTGCGCGGCCACGGGCACGCGCCCGGCAAGCGCGCACGTATCGATCGCTTCGACGACTACCTGCTCGACGCCGAGGCTCTGCTCAGCGTCGCGGCACACGACGACGTGCCCCTGTTCCTGATGGGCCACAGCATGGGTGGCGCGATTGCCGCGCTGTATGCGATCGAGCGTCTGCCTACCAGCGGCTACCGGCTCGCGGGTCTCATCCTGTCGAGTCCCGCGCTCGCGCCGGGGCGTGACGTGCCACGCTGGATGTTGACGATGAGCCAGATCATCAGCCGCGTCTGGCCCGGCTTTCCCGCCATGAAGATCGACGCGGCGCTGCTGTCGCGCAACCCCGAAATTGTCGAGGCGAACCGCAATGATCCGCTGGTGCATCACGGGTCGATTCCGGCTCGCACCGGTGCGGAAATTCTGCTGGCGATGGCGCGCATCGAACGTGGCCGTGCGGATTTGCGGGTGCCCTTGCTGGTGTATCACGGCACCGCCGACAAGCTCACGGAACCGGACGGCAGCCGCGCGTTTGGTCAGCATGCCGGTTCGCCGGACAAAACGCTCACGCTTCATGATGCGAGTTATCACGAAACGATGAACGACCTCGACCGCGACCGGGTGATCGGCGAGCTGCTGACGTGGATCGAGGCGCGCAGAGGTTGAGCGGGCGCCGCGAAAGGGAGCCTCAGCGGCGCCAGTCCGGCGCGCGCTTGTCGATGAAAGCCTGCACGCCTTCGAGCGCCGACGCTTCCATCATGTTGCAGGCCATCGTCTGACCGGCCAGCTGGTAGGCCGCTTCGACACCCATCTCGAGTTGGCGGTAAAACAGGCCTTTGCCCGCGCGCACCGCTTCGACGGGCTTTGCGCAGATGCTCGAGGCGAGCGCCGCGACCGCTGCATCGAGCTCGCCGTCAGGGACCACACGGTTGACGAGACCTTGCTGACGCGCTTCGTGTGCGTCGATGAATTCGCCGGTCAATAACATTTCGAGCGCCGTCTTGCGTGACAGGTTGCGCGATAGCGGCACCGACGGGGTCGAGCAAAACAGCCCGAGGTTGACACCCGACACCGCAAAGCGCGCCGTATCGGCCGCGACCGCCAGATCGCACATCGCTACGAGCTGGCATCCCGCCGCGGTCGCAATGCCGTGCACGCGCGCAATCACAGGCTGCGGCAAACGCTGGATCGTCAGCATCAGCTTCGTACAACGTTCGAACAGCGCCTGGTAGTACGCGAGCGAGGGCGTCGCACGCATTTCCTTCAGATCGTGTCCCGCGCAAAACGCGCGACCCGCGCCCGCAATCACCACGACGCGCGTGTCCGTTTGCGCGATCGACGCAAGGCTCGCCTGCAATGCGTCAAGCAAGGCTTCGGACAACGCGTTAAACGCCTCCGGCCGGTTCAGCGTCAAACGCACGACGCCGGGTACGCCATAGGCGTCGTGCGTCACCTCGACGAGCGCGGTGTTGGGCGCTGCAAGATTGGTTGCTGCGCCTTTGGGCTCTGCGACGCTGGTTTCGGTGACGTTGACCTCTGCGGTATCAGTTCCGGCAGTGCGAGTTGTTGCGCCACCCGCTCCTACGACGCCGGTGTCAGGAGTACTGGAGGTCTGCCCATTTGCATTCATGATCCGCCCTCGGTTTGCTCAATCCAGATGCTTTGACGCCCTGACGTCGCACCGCCGCTCAGATCCCCGCCAGCGCCCGCACATGAGCAACCACACTGCGCCCAAGCGCCGACAGGTTGTAGCCGCCCTCCAGACAGCTCACGATCCGCCCTCGTGCATAGCGGTTGGCGATATCGCGAACCTGATCGGTCAGCCACGCGTAATCGTTTTCGACGAGCCCCATGTTGCCGAGATCGTCCTCGCGATGCGCGTCGAAGCCCGCCGAGACGAAGAGCATCTCCGGCTTGAACGCGTGCAGGCGCGGCAGCCACATCATATCCACCGCCTCGCGCACTTCCATGCCCTTGGAGCGCGCCGGCATCGGCACGTTGACCATATTGGGCGCCTGGTTGTCAGCGCCGCTAAATGGATAGAACGGATGCTGGAAGAAGCTGCACATCAGCACCCGCGAGTCGCCGGAAAAAGCGGCCTCGGTGCCGTTGCCATGATGAACATCGAAATCGATAATCGCGACCCGTTGCAGGCCATGCACTTCCAGCGCGTGGCGCGCGGCAATCGCGACGTTGTTAAAAAAGCAGAAGCCCATGGCGCGAGCCGGCTCCGCGTGGTGGCCAGGTGGCCGCACGCTGCAGAACGCGTTGTCGTAACGCCCCTCGATCACCGCGTCGGTGGCGGCCACCGCAGCGCCGGCGGCGCGCAAGGCGGCCTGCCAGGTATGCGGATTCATCGACGTGTCCGGGTCGATCTCCGCGTAGCCCTCCTCAGGCGACCGGCTGCGGATGTAATCGACATGCGCCTGGGTATGCACGCGCAGCAGCGCGGCCTCGTCGACAAGCGGCGGCGACTCGCGCTCGATCAGCGAGTCGATACGGCTCGCGATCAGTTGATCTTCAATTGCCTGCAGGCGAGCCGGACATTCAGGATGCCATTCGCCCATCTCGTGAAGCAGGCAATCTGGGTGGGAATAAAAGGCTGTTGCCATGATTCTCTTCTGCGGCGCGTCGCGCGAGCGCGCACGGCGTGTCTCCGTCCAAAGGCGCGCACGCATGGCGCGCCCAACACCGTCAAGTTACCACACCACGTGCCCGGGGCACGCCGCAGCAACGGTTCTGCACAGTTCTGCAATGGGCCTCGGGTATACTGCCCCGTATCCTTTTGTAACCGTCTTGTATCCTTCGCACCGCGCTCCCAGTCCACTATGACCGTCAAGCTTGCCCTGTCCGCACGAAACCGGCTACGTACCCAGAAAGTGGCCACCGCACTATCCGTCGCATGGTGCGTGTTCGCGGCAGCCAGTCCGGCCGAGGCGCAGACGAGTGCCCCCAAACGGCCGCTGCTGGTGACGCAAGCTCAGCCGCAACAGGCGGTACCGCAAGGCCAGACCTTCGAAGAAGAGATCATCCCGCAGCGCTATGCAAACAACCCGGACGTTGACGGTTTCATCAACGACATGGTGGCGCGCTACGACTTCGATCCGGCCGCGCTGCATACGTTGTTCGCCGGTGTCAGCTATTCGACGACCGCGGTCAAGCTCGTCACGCCGTCGCCCTCGCCGTCGGTGAAGAACTGGCGCGTGTATCAGTCGCGTTTCCTCGACCCCGTCCGCATCAACGCGGGCGTGCGTTTCTGGCGTAACAACGAGGCCACGCTGCAGCGCGCCTATGAGGAATTCGGCGTGCCGCCCGAGGTGATCGTCGGCATTCTCGGCGTGGAGACCATCTATGGGCGCTTCATGGGCAACTTCCGGGTGCTCGACGCACTGACCACGCTCGCCTTCGATTACCCGAACACGCCGAATCGTGCCGATCGCGAGCAGACCTTCCGCAAGAATCTCGAAGACTATCTGGTCTGGACCCGCGACTCGCAAATCGACCCCACCACGGTGCTCGGCTCGTACACCGGCGCAATCGGTATTCCGCAGTTTCTGCCGAGCAGCATCGTGCAGTATGCGATCTCGTATGACGGCAACAAGCAGATCGACTTGCGCACCAGCCAGGCCGACGCAATTGGCAGCGTAGCGAATTATCTGAAGCAGAACGGCTGGGAGAACGGCCGTCCGGTGGTGTGGGAAATCGGTTCGGATGCCGGCAGCCAGGGCATTGCCCTGGCTGCCGCCGACGGCCAGCCCGAACCGCATTGGCCACTGCAACAACTGCTGCGCGCCGGCATGCTGATGAACCAGCCGGGTCTGGATATGGCCTCGGAAGCCGGCACGCCGGTGACGATCGTTGACCTGCCCTCGCCCGGACTGCCTACCGAATACAAGCTGGGGTTGAAGAATTTCTACGTGCTGACGCGCTATAACCGCAGCTTCTTCTATGCGCTCTCGGTGTATCAGCTCGGCCAGAAGATCAAGGCGCAACTGATAGCATCCGGCGATCTGGACAGCAATGGCGCACCCACCTCGGTCGCGCCGCCTTCGGTGCCGCCGGGTACGGCGCCTGCGCCGATGGGCATGCCGGCGCCCGGCGCTACACCGGGAACTGCTCCGGGTGCTGTGCAGAGGGCCTTGCAGACGCCCGCTCCGATACCAGGCCCCGCACCGGATGCGCAGTAAGCGTCCCGCGAGCGGTTCAAGCGGTTCGATCCGTTAGAACTGCCTGAAGACAAAAGCGCCGGTCGTGACCGGCGCTTTTGTTTGGAGAAGCTTTGGCGAAGCGTCAGAGCATCAAGCCCTGCCCTGGCTTACGCAGGGAAGACACCCGTGGACAAATAGCGGTCACCGCGATCGCACACCACGAACACGATGGTCGCGTTCTCCACTTGCCGGGCGATCCGCAAGGCCACTTCGCACGCACCGGCTGCCGAAATACCGCAGAAGATCCCTTCCACCGCAGCCATTTTGCGCGCCATCGCTTCGGAAGCCGCCTGGCTCACGTTCTCGACGCGATCGACCCGGCTGCGATCGAAGATCTTCGGCAGATACGCTTCCGGCCACTTGCGGATACCCGGAATGCGCGAGCCCTCTTCCGGCTGCGCACCGATAATTTCCACCGCCTGATTCTGTTCTTTCAGATACTGCGACACGCCCATGATCGTGCCGGTCGTGCCCATGGCGGAAACGAAGTGCGTAATGCGGCCCTCGGTTTCCTGCCAGATTTCGGGGCCGGTCGTTTCGTAGTGAGCGAGCGGGTTGTCCGGATTCGCAAACTGATCGAGGATGATGCCCTTGCCTTCGCGCTGCATCTGCTCGGCGAGATCGCGCGCGTATTCCATGCCGCCCGTGACCGGCGTCAGCACAATCTGCGCACCGTAGGCAGCCATACTCTGACGGCGCTCGACGGACAGATCTTCCGGCATGATCAGCACCATCTTGTAGCCGCGGATCGCCGCTGCCATGGCGAGCGCGATGCCAGTATTGCCGCTGGTGGACTCGATCAGCGTATCACCCGGCTTGATGCGGCCGCGCAATTCAGCCTTCTTGATCATCGACAGCGCCGGGCGGTCTTTCACCGAGCCCGCCGGATTGTTGCCTTCGAGCTTGCCGAGGATCACGTTATTGCGGCTGCGGATCTCGTCGTCGGGCAGGCGGACGAGTTGTACGAGCGGCGTATTGCCGATCGTGTCTTCAATCGTTTTGTAAGCCATATGGGGGTACGGTGCAGTCGCTGCGCGGAGTCTTCAATGCAACGATTCTAAACCACCGTGCCCCGGCTTGCCGTGCGGCCCTGTTAGCGGCATGGATGCACCGTCGCGTAGGCATGCCGATATAACGTCGCGATATAAGCCGGCGTGCAACGCAAAAAGCCCGCGGCCGAGAACCGCGGGAGCCAGTCATCTGAACGACGGCTGAAGGAGTGTGCTGTGCCGACTCCAACCAGAAAGGACGTCATCCATACGGCGGCACGGGGGCAAGCACGTGCCGCCGCAGGAGCCTATTTCTTCACCACCACCGCCGCGCCGCTCTTCTGCGCGCCTGCCGCCGCAGCGGCGGCAGCCGTAGAAGTCGCGGCCTTGCCTTGCACCGGCGCCGCAGCCTGTGCGCTAGTAGCAGCGCCAGCCGAACCGACAGCGAGACCCTCCGCCTGCAGGCGCTCGACGGTATGCCCGCCCATGCCCTTGACGCGTTTGCTGAGATCCGCCGGATCCTTGAACGGACCGTGGGCGTCGCGTTCTTCGAGAATCGCTTTCGCTTTAGCCGGACCGATGCCCTTGATGCCACGCAGCCCAGCTTCGTTGGCCGTATTGATATCGACCGCCGCATACGCGTGACCGAACGCGGCGAGCATTGCCGCGGTAACCATGATTTTTCGCAACATATGGAATCTCCCTCGTACAACCTGGCCGGTGACGACCACCGGCCAGGAGATTCCAGTTTAGACCGAAGTTCCCCCATCCAAGGAAGCCACCGAGCGGGTGCAAACCCACGTGTTTCAAGGCATCTGCGCTTTCGAAATGCTTCCTGCTGATTACAAA
>NZ_JBNDMQ010000081.1:0-8902 GCF_050436665.1 Paraburkholderia sp. EB58
AACCGTTGGCCCTTAAGCGGATGAAATGGATGACAGATCTCCGCCCAACCCAAATGCTCGTTGAGCACGTGTGCAGTTCGCGCTGACCGTCCCGATTTTTCAGGAACAGGTGATGCAAGTGGCAATTCTCGCGGCTGGATTCACAGCCGGCGAAGCCGACCAGCTTCGGCGCGCGATGGCCGCGTGGAAGCGAAAAGGTGGTCTCGAAAAATACTATGACCGAATCGTTAACGGGATGCAGGAACGTGGATACGAGAAGGCATTCGCCGAGGCGATATTTGAACAAATCAAGGGGTTTGGCGAATACGGATTTCCGGAAAGTCACGCTGCGAGCTTTGCCTTGCTTGTTTATGCGAGTAGCTGGTTGAAGTGTCATGAGCCCGAGGCATTTCTCGCTGCAATGCTCAACAGTCAACCGATGGGATTTTATTCTCCATCACAGCTCGTGCAAGACGCACAGCGGCATGGCGTGAGGGTGCTTCCCGTCGACGTGACGCTCAGCGGATGGGACTCGGTGCTTGTTCCGCAGGAGTCGGGAAAGCAGCCTGCAGTCCGGCTTGGCATGTCGCTATTACGCGGTATGAAAGACGGCGCAGCGGAACGTATCGAGATTGCGCGCGCGGTCCGGCCATTCGGCACCGTGAAAGACCTGGCTCGACGCGCGCAGCTAGACCGCAAGGACCTTCACGCTCTCGCCGATGCGAATGCGCTGTCCTCGTTGGCTGGAAATCGCCGGGAAGCGCTTTGGCAATCCGTTGCTGCAGTTCCTGACAAAGACATGCTGGCGGTCGCAGCGGTGGAGGACGAAACACCCGACCTCGGCGCACCGACCGAAGCGAATGACATCGTTGCAGATTATCGGTCGGTGGGTCTTACTCTCGGTCGGCATCCTGTCGAACTGCTACGTCCACAGTTGCTGGAAGCTCGACTCATGTCCGCTGCGACCCTGCGCACCTATCCCGACGGGAGGCTTGCTCGCGGATGCGGCATTGTTACGGTACGGCAGCGGCCAGGCACGGCCAAGGGCGTTATGTTCGTGACGCTCGAAGACGAAACCGGCAACGTCAACGTGATTGTCTGGCCGAGCCTGCAAGAGAAGCAGCGCAAAGAAGCATTGAGTGCCTCGTTGCTTGCCGTCTACGGCGTATGGCAGTGCCAGGGCGAAGTCCGACACTTGGTCGCACATTGGCTTGTTGACATGTCGCATCTTTTGGGAGGACTCCAGTCCACCAGTCGGAATTTTTGCTGACTGGCGGCGGCTCGCCCGATGGTCAATCTGTGAGTGCGGTATCGATGGAATGGCCGGATTGTCGAGCTTCAGTATGCGGGCGGCCCGCGCGTCGTCGCCAGCAGTCGATGACCGTCACGATTCGTGAATCTTGTCTGCTAACCCTCGATGACTTACTCCGCTCGGCCACCAGGACCGCCTTAGCGCTTGCCCTTGAGAGTAAAAGGGGCCAACAGTGACTGCACGTCAACCTGTTTTCCCTGGAGTAAGAGTAACCTCGCGTGGAGCACTGTGTTTTCCAGAACGAGCTTGGCGGTGCTCAGCAGGTACAGCGCATGAATGTCGGAGCCAGACATGCCGGTTTCAACCAGATGATGGCGCTTGACCAGCGAACTCATAACGAGACGTCTGAGTTCCTGCTCTCCAAATGGAAGGTCGGCGAAGTCGATTGGGTCGTCGGCTTCAACTTCTCGTAGCATTTCAACAAGCGTTTCCGTGCTCACTTCCATGGCGGCTCCACGATGTAGTTAAGGACCAGCATAGCCAAACTACCTCATCCTGCAGCTTCAGCCTACCGGTTCGAAATACCGGCGTCCAGTCCGAATGCATGCGAATTGCGCCGTCACCTTTCATTTGCCGATTACCTGCGGACAGCCGCTCGGCAAGTGCCGCCTTATTAGAGTAACGATTGCTGCCCATCTTCCGGTGGCTTCGCTTCTGAGGGCTTTTCTTTCGGTGCTCTTGGCGGCAATGGAAACGGCTCTGCATGCATCTCGTCCGCTGGGTACAGTTGGAGAAAGGACCTCGCTTCGTCGGTGCTCCGACACGACAGCCAGTCGGCATACTCGCGAGGGCGAATAATCACGACGGAGCGCTTCTCATCGCCAGGTTTATGAAAGCGCCGCATGAGTGGGTGTTCATCCGCGTTCAGCGTGAGCATGGTGAAAGATAGCGACGCGACGCCGTCGGGCTCTTCCCATGCACGCCATAACCCAGCTATCGCCGTCGGCTCGGTGCCGGCAAGCCGGATGCGCCACCGCACAGGCTTCCCTGTCTCATAATTAGGTTCGAAAAATGTTCGACATGGGATGAGGCAAAGCTGCAGTCGCTTCCATGCTGCGCTGAAGCTTCGCTTTTCGCCGATTGTCTCGGCGCGAGCGTTCATTGTGTCGTAGGGCCTCACGTGCGGCGGGATTCGTTTCCGTGGCACCATGCCGAACGACGCTACGTCGGTCGACCAACCATCTTCACCGCCCCTGAAAATTGGAGCCCCGTAGTCTTTGTATATCTCACCATTGTAGGCAAAGTTCGCTCCGGGAAAAATGCTGAAAGCGTCAAAGCGTTCCGCCGGATTGTTCGACTCATAGCTCGTGCACATGGGTCTCGTCCTTCCTGGAATAAATAAGATAGTCAACTGGCTGGTGGCCTTGGCCGCAACCTGCCTCGTGCAACTTGCGCACTCGCTGTAGGTTAGCTATGTGTGCGTAGTTGCAGTCAACGCGTGTCGTTATCGTGAATGCCTTGACCGTCGGCGATAAGACGCGGGAATCCCTTATTGGTAAGTTTGAACGCCAGCTTCCCTGTCGCGTCCAATTACCCATGTGCCGCGTCGACGCCATAGACCGATTTCGCAAGCCATTGGTCGAAGATGTATCCGTCACCCGGACCAGGGAGACAGGTACGCTCGCCAAGTTCGATAACCCTGAGGCTACTAAACTATAGCCATGGTGACAACGCGCAATACGACCGCTCGACCTCTGTCCCGCTACAGCAAAATGCGGGACTTCCAGGTCACACCCGAACCCGCCCCGTCGAGCACGAACGCATCCGCGCGTCAGGGACACCTTAGGTTTGTCGTACAAAAGCACTGGGCGAGCCGGCTTCACTACGACTTCCGGCTTGAACTGAGGGGTGCGCTACTCTCGTGGGCCGTACCAAAAGGACCCTGCTACGACCCGAAGGAAAAAAGGATGGCCGTTCGCGTAGAGGACCATCCAGTCGAGTATTCGACGTTCGAGGGTACGATTCCGCGCAAACAATACGGCGCCGGCACCGTGATAGTGTGGGACCGAGGAACGTGGGAGGCCGTCGGAGACCCGCAAGAAGGAATGAACGCCGGCAAGCTGGTCTTCCAGCTCCATGGCGAAAAGCTCGCTGGTTTGTGGGAACTTGTGCGGATATCGAAGCCGGAGGACAAGCAGGACCAGTGGATGCTCTTCAAGAAGCGCGACGAGTGGGCACGGCCGCTTGCAGAATACGACGTCATCAAGGCGCTTCCTGACAGCGTCACGACGAAACCACTCGGGCTCCTTGAAGAACGGGAGCCGAAGGTTATGCGGCCCGAGCGCGATGGCGAGGTGGCAATGGACCTGTCTGCCGCAGTCAGCGCGCCGCTTCCAATCAAACTCGAGCCGCAGCGAGCAACGCTGGCGTCGTCACTACCCGCGAGTGGCGACTGGATAACGGAGGCGAAGCTCGATGGGTATCGTATGCTCGCCCGGGTTGACAAAGGCAGAGTGCGCCTTTTCACAAGCGGCGGCCACGATTGGACAAAGAAGCTCGCAGGTCTGGCCGAAGACGTCGCGAAGCTTCCTGTCTCTGACGCCTGGCTCGATGGCGAAGTTGTTGTGCTCAAAGACGGTCTGCCCGATTTTGGCGCTCTCCAGAATGCGATGGACAGTAGCGCGAATCAGGAAATCGTCTACTTTCTGTTTGACCTGCCGTACTTCGACGGGAAGGACCTGAGGGACGTCCCGTTGGGGGCGAGGCGCGCGCTGCTTTCCCGGCTCCTCGAAAGCGAGGGTGACCGCATACGGTTCAGTCAGGACTTCGAGGCTCCGCCAATACAGGTGTTTCAAGCTGCCGCAGGATTGGGTCTCGAAGGCCTGATGCTGAAGCGCCGTGACGCGCGATATGAGTCAGGTAGGACACAGACGTGGTTGAAGGCAAAATGCCGTCTGCGGCAGGAGTTCGTTATCTGCGGCTTCACGGCGCGAGGCGGTAAGGAGGGTGAAGTTGGCAGCCTGCTGCTCGGCTATTACGAAGGAAAAAAGCTTCATGACGCGGGCAGCGTGGGCACCGGCTGGGACGCTCGAACCGGTCGAGAGCTGTGGGGCCGCCTTGCGCCGCTCGAATTGGATTTGGCACCGTTCGACGTCGCCGTCGCGAAGCCGCGGCGCTGGTCGCGGCGCGCGGCCGGCAGCGAGCGCTGGGTTCGCCCCCAGCTGGTTGGCGAGGTCGAATTTGCCGAGTGGACCGCGGATGGCCTCGTGCGGCAGGCGTCGTTCAAGGGATTGCGCGTCGACAAGCCGCCGCGCCAGGTCGTCCGCGAGGGCGGGCAGACGTTAATGCGTGCGCCGCTCTCTCAAACCAAGGTAACGCACCCGGAGCGAATCATCGACCCGTCGAGCGGTATAACAAAGCTCGACTTGGCGCGCTTTTACGAGAGCGTCGCCGCCTGGATGCTTCCGCACCTGAAAGACCGGCCCGTGGCGATGGTCCGCGCTCCCAATGGTATCGCAGGTGAGCTATTTTTCCAGAAGCATGCCGAACGAACCGGGATGCCGGGTCTCAAGGCGCATGACCGTGAGCTGTGGCCGAACCACTCCCCATTGCTTACCATCGATACGGTCGACGCGCTGATGTCGGCTGCCCAGATGAACGCAGTGGAGTTTCACACCTGGAACTCGACTGTCCGTCGGCTCGAAAAGCCGGACAGGGTTATCTTCGACCTGGACCCGGGCGAAGGTGTGAAATGGGCGCATGTTCAGGAGGGGGCGCTGCTTGTCCAGACGCTGCTGCATGAGCTAGGGTTGGGGGCCTGGCTCAAGACGAGCGGCGGCAAGGGGCTGCACGTCGTCGTGCCGCTGATGCCGAAGCTCGACTATGAGTCGGTGAAAGCTTTTTCCCGGGCGTTCGTCCGGCATCTGGCGAAGACAATCCCCGAGCGCTTCTCGGCGACATCGGGCGCGGCGAACCGCATCGGGAAGGTATATGTCGACTATCTGCGCAACGGGATAGGTCAGACTACCGCTGCTGCGTTTTCTGCACGGTCGCGGCCGGGAATGGGTGTTTCGGTACCAGTTTCGTGGGAGCAGCTGCCTGACCTGAAGAGCGGCGCGCAATGGAGTGTTCGGACCGCACGAGAGTATCTCAGCTTCCAGACTGAGGACCCTTGGGCGACGTACTGGACGGCCGGGCAATCGTTGGCATCGGCAATAAAGCGCCTAAAATGATTTGAGCGATTCAGACTGCCGGCCCGTCACGAGAGCGGCGGCACGTGCTTTGCTCTACCAGCTTACTGAACGTGTTATCCATGAGGAGAAGTCCATGGCCGCCCGCTCAATCGCCTCTTTGTCTCTCTCTCTTTCGGACTCGTTTCCATCCCGGTGAAGCTCTACGCGGCAACGGAGAGTTCGTCTGATGTGAGGTTTCATCTCCTTGCTCCCGATGGTTCGCGCGTCAAACAGCAGTACGTCTCGGAAAAAACGGGTGATGTTGTTGAGCGCTCGGCCATGAACAAGGGCTACGAATTTGAACGGGACAAATTTGTGGTATTTACCGGGGACGAATTGAAGGAGCTGGAGGACGGGGCGAGTCACGTCGTCGAGATAATGGCGTTTATCCCGGCGAAGGCAGTCAATCCCGTCTTTTATGAGAAAGCCTATTACATTGCTCCCGACAAGCGTGGCGGGAAGCCATACAGTTTGCTGCAGCAAGCGCTTGCTGAGAGCGGTCGCTGCGCACTAGCGAAATGGGCGTTCAGAGGAAGGACAAGAATTGTGCAGGTGCGCCCCGAGGAAGGCGGCCTCGTTTTCCAGCAATTACTCTACGCGAATGAGGTCCGTTCACTAAGTGACCTGCATATCGAACCTGTTCAGGTTTCCGAGAGCGAGCTCAAGCTCGCGCTTCAGATTATCGAGCAGGGCGCCGAAGACAACTATGACCCGACGGCGTACGAGGACGAAGAGAAAAAGCGCATCCTCGCCGCTATCGACGAGAAGATTGAAGGCAAGCAGGTTGTCACTCACGAGCCGACGGAGGCCACGGGTGCAGGCGGGCAGGTCATCGACCTTATGGACGCGTTGCGCGCGAGCCTGAAGGGCGCGAAGTCAAAGGTGGCACCGGCGCCCGCGCGAAAGAGCGCGGTGCCCGTCGCCGAGCTTCCCGTGGCGCCGCGGGCGCGCAAACCGGCGACGCGCGCGACGAAGACCCCCGCTGAAGCACCTGCGAAGGTGCGGGCCCGCAAGTGACGTCACAGGTCAAAGCACGCGAGATTTCGATGCGCGAGCTGCAGGGCATGCTCAGCGTTTCACGCACCGTGGTAACAGGTTTAGTCGCCGCGGGATTTGTGACCCCATCGCGCGGACCGAGAAACGAATATCGCTTCACGTTTCAGGATGTCGTTCTGCTTCGTACAGCACTGCAGTTGCGCGCCGCGCGGATAACGCCGCGCAAAATCATTACGGCTCTCTCTCGACTGAGACAGGCATTGCCCGACGAACTGCCACTTACAGGGATTCGCATATCGGCGGTTGGCAACGATGTCGCCGTGCGGACTGGTCCGTCGCAGTGGGACGCAGTCACAGGGCAGCTACTTCTGGATTTCGAAGTCGCGGAAATCAAGGGGGATGTCGTATTTCTCGATACTTCGCCGACACAGAGGAACGTCGAGCAACAGGCGGAAGAGTGGTACGACCTCGGCGAGCAGCTCAGAACGTCCGACGTCAATGGGTCGGAGCAGGCTTATCGAAAGGCGATAGCACTGTCGCCGCGTCCGTTCTATGCCGCGTATGTGGACCTCGGAGCGCTTCTATGCGAACTCGAAGCACGCTGCGAAGATGCACTCCACGTATTCGATGAGGCGTTAATTCACTTTCCAGAAGATGCCGTTCTGCAGTTCAGCCGGGCAATCGCTTTTGAGGAAATTGGCCGACCCGACGAAGCTGAACGAAGTTATCTACGCTGCCTGGAGCTTGACCCGACGTACGCGGACGCTCATCACAATCTGGCTATCCTGCTCGAGAAACGCGGGGACCCACAGGGCCTGGTACGTCATTTGAACGCCTATAGAAGGCTGACCACCTGAAGGCGTTATTCGTCCGGCCAGAAACTGAACCTGACGCTCGATTTGTCCGACGAAACCGGCTTTGTCGCACCGGTTCCATACTCGATTTGAACATACCAGGTAACCGAGCGAGCGGTTTCGGACTCCGATCTACCTGTTTGCCGGTAGGTGCGAAGGGCTCGTCGCGAGACACACGCGACGTGAGCGCGTAGCGATGCAAGTAGACTTAACGACCCGGCACGCGTTTCCGCAGCCGCAAGCTCTGAAACCCGTTGGTCCGGCTAGTTGCACTATCTCCCTGAGTCGACGCATGGCATAGTGCCGTCATTGACAACAGCAGGAGCAACCGCAGTGGCAACACTCGAACAAATCCAGGCACGACTGGCTAAGCTTCAAGCGCAAGCGGACGCTATCCGCAAGCAAACCTCATCAGTGCTCGAAACCATCAGGGGTTTGATGGCAAAACATGGCCTGACTACTGCGGACATCGACGCATATGCCGGAAGCAGGAAACGCGGGTCGAAGGCTGGCGCCAAAGCAGTGGCGAAGACAGTGACGTCCGTGGCGAAATATCAAGACCCGAAAAGCGGCGCAACTTGGTCCGGCCACGGACGTGCGCCGGGATGGATTGCGAACGTGAAAGACCGCAGCAAGTTCTTGTTTGACAGCAGCGTTACCAGCGCCGCGCCTGCTCCCCCGACTGAGGCAAAGGCAAAGACAAAGGCAGCGACAAAAGCAGCGACAAAAGCTGCAGGCAATTACGTGCGGGGACCGCAGCCGGCCAGATACCGCGACCCGAAGTCCGGTGCCACTTGGAGCGGCCGTGGCCGGGCGCCCGAGTGGGTGGCTTCGGCGAAGGACCGGTCCAGGTTTTTGATTGACGGTGGCAGCGCGGCGACGGATTCAAGCGCTGCGAACATGCTGAAAGCTGTCGCGAAGAAGCGCGCGACAAAGACGGCGGCAGCGAAGAAGGCACCGGCGAAGAAATTGGTTGGCGCCGAAAAGGTGCGCGCGACGACGGATATCGCGGCCGCGCCCGAAGCTGCAGCTGCTTAAGCGACTGTGAAAGCGAGCATTCAGAGCTCGCTTTTCGTTGCATCGGCACGCGCGGTTGGCGCGGTTTACCTCGAGCGGGCCCGCAATGCGTCCAGACGGGCGGCGCACTTTGCGTTGGAACCACCGTGCTTGTAGGCCTGTGCCGCCTTTATGCTGTCGGGGACGACATCGCCGGGAGCACTCGTGTCCCAGTGCCCCTCCCAGTAAGCCAAGGTTGTACGCCGCTGCCCGGTGTCCAAGCTCAAGTGCGGTGGCATACATGTCCTTGGCCATCTCGAAGTCGGTTTTCTGCCACGACCAAGCCGCGCACTTCCGCAATAGCTGCTGCCGCCATTCCGCGCAGCGGCTCGCTCGCCGTATCGTCCTTCATCACGTCGCCTAGCCCAACTTTCGCTATTCGCGGCCTCGGCTGGTAACTTCTCAATAACCTGGGGCGAGCACGAGGGCGTCTGTGCACCGCTGGCTGTGAACCTGCAGGGAAGATGGGCCGATAACTTGCTCGCACCCGGTGACGAATTGCGCTTGTAAACGACGGAGTGTGATGTTAACGT
>NZ_JBNDMQ010000082.1:0-6531 GCF_050436665.1 Paraburkholderia sp. EB58
AACGTACCATTTACATGGGAACATTTAAGACACAAAAAATGGCGCAAAGGCGCGCCACTTCTTGCTCAGCAGTGTTTCAGGTGTTCAAACTTCGGCCTAGCGACCCAAGGCCGCCCCAGAAGAACTACAAGATCCTATGAAGCAGGCGGACCACCGATGACCTGACACGTAAATCAGGGGGCGAGTTCTGTTCAAAGGAGAATGAAATGAACGCGTCCCACCCCGTCAGCGCCTGGAGGAATGAAGGAAGGTGGGTCCTCACAGGCCGACGACATCGATGTGTCAAAAAGTGGAAAATGCAAATTTTTCCAGGCAACGGGGGAGTCCGGCATGAAGTGTACGGCAGTGGGTGTGGATATCGCCAAGAACGTGTTTCAGCTGCATTACGTGGATGACGAAACCGGTGAAATTGTGAATAAACCAGTCAAGCGCGCGGCGTTCCTTGAGCACTTCGCGAACCGGACCCCTTGCCTGATTGGTATGGAAGCCTGCGGCGGAGCTCAGCACTGGGCGCGAGCGCTGATGCGGATGGGACATCAGGTCAGACTGATGCCGGCGGAATTCGTGAAGGCGTTCAACATCCGCAACAAGAACGATGCGGCGGATGCACGAGCAATCTGGCTGGCCGTGCAGCAGCCCAGCAAGGAAGTCGCGGTGAAGACTGAAGCGCAGCAGGCCGTGCTGGCGCTGCACCGTATGCGCCAGCAACTGGTGAAGTTCCGCACCATGCAGATCAACAGCCTGCGCGGATTGCTGACTGAATACGGCGAGGTCATGAGCAAGAGCCGCGCCGCGCTGGACAAGGCGATACCGGGGGTGCTGGCCAGAGTCGCGGAGCGCTTGCCGGCTGCGCTGATCGACACGTTGCGCGAACAATGGAGCGGACTGACGAAACTGGACGAGCAGATTTCGCAGATCGAGCGGCGGCTTCGGCAATGGATGAAAGATGACAAGGCGGACAAGGCGATTGCCGAAATCCCGGGCGTGGGTGTGCTGACGTCGACCGCGGCGGTCGCAACGATGGGCGATGCGAAGGCATTTAAATCGGGCCGGGAATTTGCCGCCTGGATCGGGATCGTGCCGAAGCAGACGGGTTCGGGTGGGAAGGTGAATTTGCACGGCATCAGCAAACGCGGCGACACCTATCTACGCACGTTGCTGATTCACGGTGCGCGTAGCGTGCTGAGTCACGCGAAGGAGCCCGGCCCATGGGTCGAGCAGATCAGCAAGCGCCGGCCGGCGAACGTAGTGATCGTGGCGCTCGCCAACAAGATGGCGAGGATGATCTGGGCGATTCTGGCCCATGACCGGTCATACCAGAAGGGCTACGTCAGCGTGAAGCCGGCATAAACGGTTATTACGTCGAGTGGCACATGCGCGAGAAGTTAAAGCCGATGCTGTTTGACGATGAATACGTCGAGCAGGCGCGTGCGGCCCGGCCTTCTCCGGTGGCCAAGGCGCGACGTTCGGACCAGGCCAAAGCCAAGGACGCGAGCAAACCTGGCGAGGACGGCTTGCCGGTTCATAGCTTCCGTACGTTGCTCGATGACCTGGCCACACTCACCTACAACATCTGCCACACGCCGCTGAATCCGGACGCCAGAATCGTCATGTCCACACGGCCCACACCGGTTCAGGAGAAGGCCTTTCGCCTTCTGAACGTCAACCCCGGTTGTACCCAGTAGCCGTCCCCTTCGCGCGCGCATAACCGTGATAAATCAAAGGATTATGCGCGCCGGCGCTCAAAGCTCGGCCTAAAGAAAGCTAATACGCTCAGAACGGAGTGGTCACGGTCGATCGTCACGGCCGCCTGTGACGCTGATCATGCGACACCTTGCGTAGTCCGCATCGGTCCGCATCGGTAGCTGGGCCTATCAGCGTTGGTCCGATCGCATGCGCGGCGCACGGGTGAAGTTCGGGCTCCGCTAGAGCCCTCGGATGAATAGATCGCCCATCCGGACCAGGTCGTCAAAGGGACATCCGGTGACCAGGGTGACCTGCCTCACTCTTATCGGTAGAGTGAAGCACTATGCCGGCGAGTGCGCCCGGGAAGGAGAGCAATATGCATATGTCCGCCTATGTCTGTCTTGCGGCTCTGACCGCCGCGCAATCCGGATGCTTTTGGGCAACCTGCGACGGCTATCGTGGTGATCGAAACGGGGGCATGGCGGTGGCCATGAAAACGCGTGGAATCGGGACTCACCTCCGGAGTCGGAGTCTTTCCCGTTCTATTCGCTATCTAGCCGCGCATCCTGACAATTTTCGACCATTCCTGACTCGCCACCCGGCACGGAGGGATTGCACATTTAAACTTGGGGTGTTAGCGGTGACGAGAAACGGCGACGAGAAATTCTCTCGGGTTCTGGCAAGCCCTCGGAAAAGCCAGAACCCTTTTTTGCCGACTCGATGAGTCGGCTTTTTTTTGCACGAGATGCAGTGGCTGCCGGCTTGCATAGAGCCTCTCCGCACTCGCGCACATCGGCGGACCGGATCCGTTCGCACGGAGCGAAGGGGGCTTAGCCGCTTATTCGGCCTCGCATGCGTTCAAGAGTACGCGGATGCACGTTCGCTTACGTGACGACCAATATACGTGCAGCCCCGGTCTTAAATATCGGAAAATCATGGCTTTCGTACACGCGCGAACACAAAAGGCCGGTGAGACAAAAGCGAACCCTTTCGCCCTTGGCTGTCGGCTTACGCGGGCGCGTCGCGGCGTTGTGGTGGCCGCATGACTTTCCATAATCACCTGCCGCCTGAATTGGGCTTCCTATGGGCCCGGCTTGGCGTCGGCGTGCCGGTGGATCCTGAACTGCGTCTTCCGCTCTGCCTCGTCGCTTCGATTACTAACTTGCGTCAAATCGAGCAGGCGCATGGTTCGACGTGCGCAGTTGCTGTTCGTCGCTTCGTAAGCGAACGTGCCCAGGCTCTATGCGAAGAGCGCCGCGGCAACGCGAGAATGAGAGGTGAACACATTCTGTTCGTCTTCGACGCTCTACCTGAACTGCCGCACAACGGATCGCTTCACAACTCGCCCACAGAACGCCTACTCGATCGTGTGCTATCTGCACTTGGGGACAGGTCCATTCCGACGAGCTCCGGGATCATGTTTCCCACGATTTCGGTAAAGGTTGTGAACTTTAGGGATGAGCCGTTCGATATCGTCTCAGCTGGCGCTACGCGAATGCTGCACGGTCAGCCCGGTGAAGCCTGGCGCAAGCAATTCGTCGAAGACACAGAGGTAGCTGAGAGCCTCTTCGGGGCAATCGACGAAGGCAGGTTGCAGTTTCATTTCGAGCCGGTATGCTATGCGAGCCAGCCACGCTCAGTCGATTATTTCGAGGCTCTCCTCTGCGAGAGCGTCGCCGGGACGAATACGCGCGTTCGCGTCGGTAGCCTTGTGCCGGCTCTCGAACGAACGGGTCTGGTGCGTCGCCTGGACCGTTGGGTCGTTGAATCGATCATCGGAATGCTGAGAGACGATCCCCATGCGCGGCTTGGTTGCAATATCTCTGCCCAAAGCGCAACGCTTGACGCATGGTGGGCGTTCACGCTGACGGTATTGAATGAGCAACCGGCCATCGCGCGCCGACTCACAATCGAAATCACTGAAACAGCGCCGATGACCGAACTGGGGGACGTGCAGGAGTTCGTGCGCGTACTGCGGTTTCTGGGTTGCCGTGTCGCGCTTGACGACATCGGTGGTGGCTATTGCAGCCTGACAAGCCTTCTGTACCTGGATATGGACATTGTGAAGATCGACGCTTCGTTCGTGCGCGCCGCGCGCCTCGCCGATAACGGTCCTGTGCGTTTTCGGCATATCGTGGCGCTCGCGAAAACCTGCGCGAGCGTGGTAGTCGCCGAGGGGATCGAGTCCGAAGTCGACGCGCGCATTGCGCGCGAGAGTGGCGCTACGTGTCTTCAGGGCCACCTCTATTCAAAGGATGTCACCTTGAGCTATGGACGATTTAATTCCAATGGAAAGGGTCGGTAATCCCGCGATGCGCCAAAAATAGCGCTTCTGCGTCAGGTCCGAGACCAACACCCCGGATAACGACGCGTCAGGAAACCAGACCTGATGCAGTGAACGCGTAGCCGAATCCATGTGCGACGCGAATCGGCGTGCCCTCCGGCTGGCGACCGAGCTTGCGGCGCAGACGGCTGACCAGCGCCTCAAGCCGGCGTTCGTCGTAGTGCCGGTAGTCATAGCCGAGCGCCGTCACGATTTCACGGCGCGACACCGGCTTGCCCGCATGCGCGAGCAGCAGGGAAAGCAACGAGCATTCGGTAGCGGTCAGTTGCACCTGTTTGCCGTCGGGCGACTGCAGCAGCCATTTGCGCGACAAGAGAAGCCATGCGTCGGACGGTTTCGCCGTGTGGATGCCCGGTGCGGGAGTATCGTGGTCGTGCACATCGTGGATGCGCCGCGCGAGGCTTTCGACCGTGGCGGCGATTTCGCGAGGGTCGTAGGGACGCGTGATGCAGACGTCGGCGCCGCTTTCGAGTGCGGCGATGCGTGCTTCGGGTTGCTCCGCGCTTACCAGCGCGATGATGCCCAGACGCCGCCGCGAACGCAGACCGGCGATGATGCCGTGGATGTCCGAATGTGGTTCGGAGCTGCCCACGATGACGATGTCGCACGGATGCGCTGCGATGTGACGGCTGAGCTCCCCTGCATAGGGCATGTCGGTCACATGATGACCTATCTTTTGCAGCAATATGAGAAGTTGCGCGCGGGGCGCCGCATCCCGCTCAAGGATCGCGATAAACATCATTGCGCTCTGCGGTTATTGCAGCGCCCTTGCCGCTTGATTGGCGACGCCGTACGCGCGGAGCGCTCTGGCAGCGTGCACACATGCGCATTGCGCCTCTCAGGCGATACCTGTAGTTCAATTCCCATTGAGCTTCCCGTATTTACTGTGGCGATCCCGCTGCCTGACTGGTCTTAATGATGTTTGCTATTGCGCGTGTTGTCGCCGTTCGCGACATGCGCATTCTGGGGGGATTATTTACCGAAGCCACGAAAGGCGAAGTGACGGCAATCACATTTTGGTGCCGGTTTGTGCCGCGCCTTGCATGGAATCCGATCATAGTGCGCGAGTTTTGGCAAATGCAGACCATTTATGCGCATCGAATCGACTATCGGAACACGGCCTTACATTTTTGACACGCTCGCTTTCCCGGGCATTGAGGTCGACCTGTGACGTTCGTCACTGAATGTCGGAAAAACGTACCGTACCATTGCTTGGCAACGGGTCGTTCAATCCGACATCCTCGAGGGAATTCAAGCTATGAGCGGTCCACAGGCGAACAGAAGCGATATGCATACAGATGACCTCGCCATGGCGCCGCTGGGTTCATGCCTGATGTACGACGTGCTGTCGGACGTCGAGATACTCCGCATCCAGCTATGGACCGAAGACTGGTTCCGCATGGTGTTGGAGCAGAAATTGACTCAATGGCCCCACAGCATCACCGACGCGATGGTCCGGGAAATTCAAGTGTGCTATCGATCCGGATTGACGCCTGAGGAAGGTGTTAAGTACTGCTTTGGAATGCGCAGCTAGCAGTCCGCGTCCAGCGCACGCACCGGGGCCTGAGCAATGACAATGCGCCCCGACCCTCTGGCATGTTACTTTTCAGATCCGGTGCGACTTCCAGCGGTGCGCCGTTCAACAACGAAGGCCACGCAGGCACCGTAAATTGCAGCTACCGCGGGAGAGCGGTGGTTGAGGTGTTGATAGCCTGAAAACGCCGCTTCCAAGGTTCTAACGTCGAAGGTTATCCCTTCGATTTGCGCCACCTCCTCGGCCAGCTCTTGGGCTCGGCTACCCAGGCTGATGCGCTGTAGCCAGTCAACGCTACCGCCGTTCGTGAGTAGCCACAGGTGCGTGGACTCAACAACATGCTGAACCGTGAGCCACCTCCCTGTCAAATGACGCATAAGTAGTTGCGACAGCACGAGATAAACCATCAGGTCGGCCTGTGCGTCAATGTCGGGATAGGATGAGGAAGTGGTCATGAGAGCGGCTCGATGGCTCCGTTGAACAGCACCGACCGATGCTGTTTTGACAAAAGAGAAAGGGAAGACTGATGCCGAAGCAATCCCACAGCGCCGTCGTTATATTGAAGAGCCATCGCTATGTGGGCGGAAAGAAGATTCGTGTTTAATCACGTGAAAGATTGGGTTAGCTAGCCAAAAGAAAATCGATTTGGTGTACTGATGACACGAAAGTGCTTCTGACGTTCAGGCAGGATAGACAGTCTTCTTACGTCGACGCCATTCAACAATGCATCGACGCCCGATGTCTCATTAGGCGTCGCAAGTGTAGCGATCCTTTATGAAGCTCAGGGTGTCGTGTCAGGAATCGTCGGAATCAGTCAGTTCCCTCGCGCGCTCGTGCGTCTGCCCACTGGCCAGCCAATTCACGGCGCGTGCACTTACTAACCAGTGCATAAATAAGCGAACATAGATTGACGCTATGTTCTAAGCTTTAAGGAGCTTGGGGAGAGGCGCAATGCGGGAAGACGACG
>NZ_JBNDMQ010000083.1:0-6360 GCF_050436665.1 Paraburkholderia sp. EB58
ATGCTGAAGTTGTGAAAGCTGTCACCGTACTGGGTGACGAACGACTGAACCACGTCGTTCACCCAGTCGGCAATCGACAGATGCAGGAAAAACGAATGCATGATCAAACCTCCGATGCGCCTGAACGGACAGCGTAATGCGCCATCCGTTCAGCACAAAGTGTCGTGACGTCGTCGCAGATCAGGCGCCTGCGAGCGACGCCTGGACTTTCTGTGCAACGTCGTTCGAAACCCACGGCTTCCACATTTCCGGATGATCGTGGAGGAACTGCTTCGCCATCGTCTGACCGTCGATCTTCTTGCTGGTCATCTCGAGGATGGTCTTGTTCAGGAAGTCCATCGGGAAGTTGACTTTCGCGTACGCGGCCATCAGTTCAGGCTCGGCCTGATAGAACGGCGTCGAAACGCCGACCTTCAGATGCGACACCAGATACGACGACGCGCATTGCGACGTGCTGTTGTCGGCGCGCAGCGTCTCCCAGCATTTCTGATCGAACGGCGGCATCTTCAGTTGCACGAACTTGTACTTGGCCATCAGCGCAGCCGGTTCCCAGTAATAGAACAGGATCGGCTTGCCGCGCTGATAGGCGGACGTGATGGCTGCGTCGAGTGCGGCACCCGTGCCTGGGCGGAAGTTGGTGTAGCTGTCGTCGAGCTTGAGCACCTTCAAGAGACGCGAGTTGACGCGCTCGCAATCCCAACCGGCCGGACAGTTGAGGAAGCGGCCCTTGCCGGGTTCTTCGTCATCCTGAAAGAGATCTTTGTATTTCGGCAGATCGGCGACCGAAGTCAGGTTCGGCGCCAGCGGCTTGATGCCGCGCGCCGGGTCGCCCTTGATGACGTATTCGGGTACGTACCAGCCTTCGTTGGTGCCGCCGGGCAGCGTGTCGCCGATCAGCTTGACCTGCCCGCCCGCGACGCCCTTGGCGATGATCTCCGACCGGCCCGTCCACTGTTCGCCCCAGACCTGCAAATCGTCGCGCGCGAGTGCCGTTTCGGTGGCGGCGGTGCTGCCCGGCACGGTGTCGGTCTTGCAGCCGTAGCCCTTCTCGGCGATATAGCGCAGCACTTCCGACGTGAACGAACCGCTTTCCCACGTGACACCGGCAAAGTGCACCGTCTTGCCGCTCGAACACCAGGTGCCGGCGTGTGCGGCGGCTGGGAATAGGGCACTGGCGGCGAGCGCTACGCAGGCGGCGCGCACCCAAGGTCTGATCTGCATTGTCTGTCTCCGTTTTTTGCTTTGGTGTGGGCCTCGTGCGAGGCGTCAATCGTCAGGCGTAAGTACTGCGAGAGCTTTGAGTCGCGGCGAGTACGTCCTCGTCGAGCGTGAGGCCGAGGCCGGGTTCGTCGGAGAGCGTGAGCCAGCCTTCGTCGTCGACGTCGATCGGCTGCGTCAACATGAAATCGCGGCGCTCAATCGACCATTCCGGCGGGTCGTACGGAAACTCGATGAAGGGCGCCGAGGCGGCTCCGGCCGTCAGATGCAGGTTGGCCGCGAGGCCGATGCCGTTACCCCAGGTGTGCGGCGTGAACACCTTGCCGTGCGTTTCGACCGCCTGCGCGAGCTCGCGCAGGCCTTCCATGCCGAGCGAACAGGCCACGTCGGGCTGAAACACGTCGAGGCAGTCGCGCGCGAGCAACTGATCGAACTCGTAGCGCTCGCGGGTCATTTCACCGCCAGCGATGCGCAGCGTGGTGGCACGGCGCAGCGCGGCGTAGCCGTCGTAGTCGCCGCGATGCAGCGGCTCCTCCATCCAGTAGACGTTCTGCTTTTCCAGTTCGCGGGCCACTTCGAGCGCTTCGCTCACCGTCCACGGCGCGGCCGTGTCCCACGGCATACGCCAGCCCTGATTGCAGTCCACCATCAATTCGAGGCGGTTGCCGACGGCATCGCGCACGGCGGCCAGCGCCGTGAAATCATCCGCGAGACTCGGGCGGCCGAAGCGAATCTTCAGCGCCGGGAAGCCGCGCTCCGCGACCTGCAGCGCCATTTTCGCCATCTCGTCCGGATGCCGATGCACGCCGCTCGAGGCATACGCGCGAATCCGCTTGCTGCGCCCCCCCATCATCTTCCAGCAGGGTTCGCCGCGAATCTTGCCGGCGAGGTCCCACAGTGCGATATCGAGCGGCCACGGGCGGCCAGCGTGAAAGCCGATGTTGTCGAGGACGGCGCTATGGCGCGCGAGGTCGAGCGGATCGGTGCCGACGAACAGGTGCTGGTAGTCGGCGAAGCCGTACATGGCGTCGCCGGAGCCAATGCCGACATGGCCCGCGTCGTCATGGACGCGCACGATCGTGGCGGGAAATTTGCGGCGCGGCTGGCTATCCCACGAGGCCGGAAACGGCGGGTCGAGTTCGAGCTGGTGATGCGTGATGTCGATCCGGCTGATGCGAGGTGTCTCACGGCTCATTAGGCGCTCCTGGCTGGATGCCGCAATGCCGCATCGAGGCGGCATATTGAAATTAGGAATGACGCCATGCTATGGAGGCGGAACGAGCAACTCAATCGCTTCAATTAAAGTAAATGACTGCATGCAATGTGGTGAGATTGAATGCGTATCATGCTAATGACACCCATGGCATAGCAATGCCGCACAGAAGGAGACCGTCGCATCATGGCGATGAACGCGTGGCTGCCCAGGATTGAAGCGGGCAGTGATCCCAAATACCAGGTCATTGCACGAGCATTTGCGCAGGCGATCCTCAACGGCCAACTGCCGGCGGGCGAAAAACTGCCGCCGCACCGGTCGCTTGCCAGCGAATTGCACGTGACCACCGGCACCATCAGCCGCGCGTACGCTGAGCTGGAGCGCCAGGGGCTCGCGAATGCGCGGGTCGGCGACGGCACCTATGTAGCGCAGGCCCGGGCGCGCGAGATGTCCCCCGGCACAGCGCACGGCATGATCCGTCCCGGCATGCCGCAAGCACCGGCGCTGATCGATCTGGGCCAGAACGTGCCGCAGTCGACAGGCGAAGCGGCTGCACTGTGCGCCACGCTGCATGAGATCGGCAACGATGAACGGCTTGCCGCCGAATTGCTGCAATACGCGCCGGAGGCGGGCTCGATGCGCCATCGCCTCGCGGGCGCCGCATGGCTCGGGCGTGCCGGCAGTCCGGCGAGCGCATCGCGCGTGCTGGTGACGCAGGGGGCGCAGCACGCGTTGGCGTCGGTGCTGCGCGCGGTCGCGAGGCCGGGCGATACCGTGCTGGCCGAAGTGGTCAGTTATCCGGGCATCATCGCGCTCGCGCGGCAGTTGCGGCTGCATCTGGTGGGCGTCGAAATCGACGCCGAGGGTCTTGTCCCCGCCGCGCTCGAACTCGCCTGCAAGTCGCTCCACCCGCGCGCCATCTTCTGCGTGCCGACCATCCACAATCCGACCACCGCGACGATGTCGAGCGAGCGGCGCGACGCCGTGGCCGCGATCCTGCAGCGGCATAGTGTGTTGCTGATCGAGGACCTCGTGCCAGCCATGCTGCTCGACTCGCCGCCTGAGCCGCTCTCCACGCGTCTGCCGGATCAATCGTTTTTGATTGCGGGCTTGTCAAAGTCAGTCGCGCCGGGCTTGCGAGTGGGATATCTGCAGGCGCCGGCCGCGTGGTGTTCGAAGATCGCGGCGGTGATTCGCAGCGATTGCTGGATGACCGCGCCGTTGATGGCCGAGGTGGTGTCGCGCTGGATCGAGAACGGTGAGATGGAGCGTCTGAACGGCTTGCAGCGCGCGCACATTGAGACGCAGCACGAGGTGGCGAGCGAGGTGCTCAAGGGCGTGGCGTACCGGCATGCGGCCACCAGTTCGCACTTGTGGCTGCCGCTGCCTGAACCGTGGCGCGCGGCGGAATTCGCGGCGGCGCTGCGCCAGGAGGGCGTGCTCGTCAAGACCGCGGACAGCTTCGTGATTGGCCGCAATGCCGCGCCGCACGCGATTCGCGTCTGCATGACGGGTGCGCCGTCGCGCGAAGCGCTCACGCGCGGTTTGTCGATCATCCGCACGACGCTCGATCATGGACTCGAAAGCGGCATGGCTTCGTCGTATGCGCCTTAATTGACCCTATGTGGCGTGATCGACCCAGGCGCTTAAGGCCCGCGATTACGTCGCATCAATAACAGAGCAAGAAGCGGAGCGTGCCGCGCGGCTGAAGCGGCGACGATGACCTCATTGAAACCGGAGGTCATCGATGAGTATTTCAATCCCGCACCCTGTCGTCAGATTGCCAGCCGCGTTCCAGCGGCTTGCGTGGTCGAATCTCGTTGCGCAATCCGCCGAGCAGATCAGCCTCGCTGCTGCGCCGCTTGTCGCGGTGTTCGCGCTCGGCGCGAGCGCCCGTGAAACGGGCTTGCTGCAGACCGCACAGACGTTGCCGTTCCTGCTGCTGTCGATTCCGTTAGGCGTCTGGGCCGATCGTCGCTCGCGTCGAACCTTGATGGCGCTCGCCGAAGGCATGCGCGTGATCGCGATGCTGAGCGTGTTGTTGATGGTGATGTTGCATGGGTTGACGCTGCCCTGGCTTGCTGCGTTCGGGTGTCTGGGCGCGGCCGGCACCGTGGCATACAACGTGGCGGCGCCTTCCCTTGTGCCTTCGCTCGTAGCGCGCGAGTCCTTTGCTGTCGCGAACGGACGGCTCGAACTCGCGCGCAGCGCCGCGTATTCGGCGGGTCCGGCGCTTGGCGGCATGCTGGTGGGCTGGATCGGCGCCGGGTGGGCGTATGGCTGCGCGGCCGGCCTGTCGGCGATGGCGGTTGCGCTGCTGGCCGGGCTGCGTGAGCCGCCGCGCGAACAGGCCGGACAACGTCACTTTCTGCGTGAACTGCGCGACGGTACCCGCTTCGTGCTGGGCGACACCTTGCTGCGTCCGATGCTTGCCACCGCGGTGTTTTTCAATCTCGGCTTCTTTATGTTGCAGGCGGTGTATGTGCCGTACGCGGTGCATCGGCTTGGGCTGACGGCATCGGCGGTGGGCGTGACGCTGGGTGCGTATGGCTTCGGCATGGTGTGCGGTGCGTTGGCTGCGCCTTCGATAGCGGAGCGGCTCCGGTTTGGACGGGTGCTGACGATTGGTCCGTTCTGCGGATTGCTCGCTTCGCTGGTGATGGTGGCGACATGGGTGGTGCCGTCGTTCTGGTTGGCAATGCTAAGTTTCTTTCTGCTTGGGGTTGGGCCGATTCTGTGGGTGGTCGGGTCGACTACCTTGCGGCAGGCTATTACGCCGGATGGGATGATGGGGCGTGTTTCAGCGATTAATAGCACCGCTACGTATGGTGCGCGGCCGGTCGGTGCGTTGCTGGGTGCAGCTGTTAGCTGGCATTGGGGGATGGAAGTGTGTCTGGTTTTGGCTGCGGGCGCGTTTTTTGTGCAGGCGGTCATTATTGTGGGGTCGCCTGCGGCGCGGCTTGAGGGGGTGCCCGCATAGTGGCCTTTTTGCCTTGCGGCGCGTTGGGTGTTTGCATGCGGCGTTGGTCTTTCCTTGTATTGTTATCGGTCCGGTCAGGGTTAGCTTTGGCTGTTTGCCTATGGCGTTGGCCTTTCCTTGCATTCTTATCGGTCTATTAGCTTCTCCCCTGTGCGGGGCGGCACCTACTTTCTTTGCCGCCGCAAAGAAAGCGGGCTGCAACCGCCAGCCTGTAGTGAGCCACCTCGGTCATCCAGCGGAAACGGCCCAAGACGAGATGTGCCCTCGCGCCACATACCTCAGTGACAAAGCACTCATCCGTTCCAGCGTCGCGCTACGCGCCCCGCTGTTGGGCATAACCCCTTGTGTATGCCGCCGGTGTGAGCCATGGCCGCGCTCGCCTCACCGCGATTCCCCGTGCACGCATCGCCGCGCAAACCCCATACCCTTCTGCGCAGACGCCTCGGCACCCATATCCCCTCTTCGCATACCCCTCTGCACCCATACTCCCTCGTCACATATCCCATGTGCGCAGACACCGGCAAACCTCGGGGCACATATTGCTGCGTATGCCGCGCAGCGCGATTGGCTGTCGCCATCTTGCGCGCGGTTCAACGCACGCGCAGGGCAAGCGGTTTGGGACCAGGTGCAGTTGAAGACGAAACCGGACGAATCGTGTGCGGAAACTAGCCCGTCTTGGTGGACCTGACCGCCGCGCACGAAGTGCGTGGGCGGGATGAAGGACTGCTGTGTCACTAACGTGTGTGGTGCGAGGGCACATCTCGTCTTGGGCCGTTTCCGCTGGATGACCGAGATGGACACCTACAGGCTGGCGGTTGCAGCCCGCTTTCTTTGCCTACTTTCTTTGCGGCGGCGCGGCGGCAAAGAAAGTAGGTGCCGCCCCGCACAGGGGCGAAGCTGATATGACTCCCGGTGTCAATCGGGATCGGTTTTCAGTTTTCAGTTTTCA
>NZ_JBNDMQ010000084.1:0-5862 GCF_050436665.1 Paraburkholderia sp. EB58
ACGCTCACCTTCATGCTGTTCGGAATCGGCATCGTCTTCCCGATCATGGTCGGCTACAACCTGTACCAGTACCACCTGTTCCGCGGCAAGGTCGTGCCCGTTCATCACTAAGCGACACCCTGCATGACGCGCTCTTCAAGAGCGCGTCATGCATCAAACAATGCTGAGATCTCGTCTTCCCTCACTTCCCGTTTCCACAGAGGGGCGCGGTTCTTCAGATAATCGGTCAAAAACTCACAGGCGGAAAATGCAGCTCCGTGGCGTTTTGCGGCCACGGCTACAAGAACCACCGGCTCGCTGGGCAAGACGATGCCGATTCGATGAATGAGCAATACTGCGTCGACGTCCCAGCGAGCCGACACCACCGCGACTGCATGATGAAGCGCGCGTTCAGTCACGTCCGCATAGTGTTCAATCTCGAATGCGACGACGTCGGCACGCGCACCGACATCGCGAACATCGCCGAGAAAGGTCGCGAGCGTCCCGTCTCCACGAAGTAGCGTCATAGCAGACATCGCAGATTCGATGTCTATGCTTTCGAACTGGACGCGCACCGTCACGTCAATGAGCACGCCTGTGTGGCGAGAGCGAGGTGGTTGAGCGGTGTCCGTCGCTAACGTGCACGGCATTACGCAAATAGGCAGGTTCGGTTCCATAGGTCCGTTGATTTCGGATCCCTTTCTAATTTGAAGTGAAAACGACCGCCATTTGACAGCACCGGGGTCCCGCCTAGGGTATGGCGCCACAAACGCGACGAATGAGCACAGACAGTCAACAATGAGAGGAGCACAGTTGTCGACCCACCGGCTCGAAGAAATCTCTCGCATGCCGAGACTCACTTCTGTGCCCTTCGCGCGTCTTCACATGTGTGCTCTCGATCGAGAAGGGCTGACCTTATATTTTCTTATGTGTTTGGACCAGTCCGTGAATGACCGCGCCAGCGAACCGGGGGTTACTCGGGCTGCGGGAAGTGGAATATCAACGACATGGAACCGAAGGAAAGAAAATTGCTGAATCGGTTAATGAACTTAGGAATAGACACCTGGGTAGACGGTATCCGCCGTAGCCATAATCTTCCAATCCAATTGAGCCTTTGGAGCGGAAAGAACTTCGACCTGGGCACTTTCAAAAGTCCGATCGTGCGCATACACGTGCGCGACGCATCGGTTCTACCGCTACTTTTCACCGCGAGCGTGGACTCGCTCAGTGAAGCGTACGTGACAGAACGCATCGACGTGGACGGAAAGCTCGAAGATGTCATCGATGCGATGTATCGCATGTTGCCGTCGTCGTCGCCGAAAAGATCGTCAGTGCGTGCCGGAACCTCAAGTCGAGCGGACCACAGCAGGCAGTGGGATAAAACGTCAACCCGATATCATCATGACGTCTCCAACGACTTTTATAAGCTCTGGCTCGATGAACGGATGGTTTTCTCGTCCGGCTACTTTGAAAGCGGTGATGAAACGCTTGATGAAGCTCAACTCAAGAAGATCGATCATGTTCTCCGTGAAATTGGCGTTCAGCCTGGTCACCGTCTCCTTGACATTGGATGCGGCTGGGGCGCGCTAGTCATGCGTGCTGCTGCAACTTACGGGGCAAGATGCGTCGGTGTCACGCTCTCGGAGAATCAGTATCAGCTCGCAACCGAAAGGGTTCGAGCGGCTGGCTTGAGCGACAGGGTTGAGATCAGGCTCGAAGACTATCGCGATGTCCGTGGGACGTTTGAGCGGGTAACGAATGTTGGAATGTTTGAGCACATAGGGCGAGACAGGCTCCCGTCATATTTTTCAAAGGTCCGCAGCCTCCTTGCGGACGACGGCATGCTCATAGACCATTGCATCACGAACCCCGACTCTGATCAGGGCAACACACAAGCGCCTCGCGACGAGTTCATCAGCCGATTTATGTATCCGTCGGGCGAGCATCATATTTCGCTGGTGACCCGAGCATTGCAGCAGAGCGGATTGGAGGCTATCGACGTGAAAAATCTCGGCCGACACTGCGCCACGACACTGAAACACTGGGCGGCGCGCTATGAGCAACACGCGGACCGCATTCGTCAAACTGTCGGCGAGACCAAATACAGAATCTGGCGGGTCTACCTTGCAGGGTGCGCACACGCATTCTCTGCTGGCAACGCATCGCCGTATCAGGTCGTATGCCGGAAGGCAGGAGGCACTGCGTCAATGCTCGGCTGACGCCGCAAAGCCTCGCGCGAATTCCGCGGCCAAACCGGGCTTCGCAAACAGGAAGCCCTGCGCCAGCGGCACGCCGATGGCCTCCAGGATGCGTTGCTGCGCTGACTCCTCGACGCCCTCGGCGACCACCAGCGCACCCACTTGTCCCGCGAGAAACGCGATGCCTTCCACCAGCGCGCGGTCGTTGCTGACGACACCGTGTACGAATTGACGGTCGATCTTGATGTAGTCGAACTGAAAACGCTGCAGCAGCGCAAGGTTGCTGTTTTCGGTGCCGAAGTCATCAACGGCGAACTTGACGCCCTGGCTTCCCAGCTTCGCCAGATGATCGCGCACATCGTCGATGCCCGCGAGCAGCCCTCGTTCGGTAATTTCGAAGACGACCTGCAGTCTGGTCCGACTGGCCGCGAGGATGTCGCTCAGATCGCAAGGAAACTCTCGCAGACCGGCGTGGAAAGCCGCCAGGTTGACGGTGATGCTGAACCCGTTCGGTAGATCCATCGCGCCAAGTTCCGCGAGCGCCTGTTTGAGGACGAATTGCGTCAGGTCCGCAATCACCGGACTATTCTCCACATGGCCGATGAACTGCCCGGGCATTACCAGGCCCCACTGCGGATGCTGCCAGCGCACCAGCGCCTCGGCCCCCACCCATTGCCCAGTCGCCATGTCGACAATGGGCTGATAGAAGACAAAGAACTCGTCACGCGCCAAGCCCCGCCGGACGCCGCGGATCAGGCGCCGCCGCGGCGTATAGACGCTCAGGTAGCCAGCCGCGATCGTCGAACCCAGCAACAGGCCAATCAGTGAAGTCGCGCCTTCAACCGCAACAAGATCATGCACCCGCCACGCCTGAACGCCTTGCACCGATACGGAAAACAGCGCATCGGGCGCCGAGTAGCTGGCGAGGCCCATACGATGCGAAGCCGGGTCGATAAACTAGCCGTCGCTGGTGAGCGCACTGCCATCGGAGCCGATGACGGCCGTCGACTGGACTCCGGCCGCGGTCCCGCTCACAAGCAGGTCTTTAACGTAAACGCCTGGGATAACGAAGCCAATCCCGGTGTGCGGGGACAGACGGTCGTAGACGATCATCGCCGGCCGGTCCGGATGTCGCGGCGTGCCGGGGCGCATGGCTATCTGGATCCTCGCGCTCGAGGGTGAAACGTACACCGACAACGGGATGTCGACGGCTCCCATTAGCGTCGAGCAGTAGACGCGATTGTCTTTCACAAAGAACGCGCTGCCTACGTAGGGCGCAAGCTCTCCCTCCTCTGTGAGACCGGCCGTGATGCTTACGCATGCTTGCCCTGCGAACTGTGCGAGTTGCTGACTGTCGAGTTCGACTACGGCAACCAGATCGTGGAACGGGAGACTGATGTCTTCTGCGAGGGCCGCTTCACGTTGCTGCGTGTGTATGGTGGCGACATGATAGCCAGCCGCCAGGGACACAACCAGAACCGCGCCAAGGATGCCGACGGCCGAGAACCGCATCCGCCGTGGCTGGGTGGCTGTGTCGACAGGACGGGGCAATACGGTCGTAGCGAATCTCGCGATTGTGACTGTGATCATGATCGTATTGTGATCATCCGGCGATATGGCTTACGACATCCGTGTCCACCATGCAGGCCCGGTTTCGTCCGCGCTGTTTGGCGCTATAAAGCGCCTTGTCTGCGGCCGCCACCAGGGCGCTCCCGTCACCGTCTTCGCCCGGCCGTTGCGCAGCCACGCCGACACTAATGGTCACGATGCCGGTCTGGCACGCTGGATGTGGAATCCGCAGGTTTTCAATGCCTGCCCGAATACGCTCAGCGACGATCAGCGCGCCGTGCTGATCGGTATCTGCCAGGATCAGTGCGAACTCTTCGCCACCATACCGAGCCGCGATGTCCGTCGGACGCCTCGCCGCGGAAGCAATCGCTTGTGCCACTCGACGCAAGCACTCGTCGCCGCTCTGATGCCCGTCGTGGTCGTTATAGCTCTTGAATGCATCGATATCGATCATCATCGCAGCAACCGGGTTCCGGCTTTCTGCGTGTGTGTGCTGACGCCATACCCGTTCTAGCTCGCGGTCAAAATGCCGCCGGTTGAACAGGCCCGTCAGGCCATCCCGGAAGGCAAGCCCCTGCAGTTCGGTTCGCTCGTCTGCGAGTCGTTGCTCAGCGGTCTTGCGCTCCGTAATGTCTCGAACTGTGACCGCCAGCATCTCCGGCTTGCCGGAGAACGGGTCGACGACAAGCCGCAGATACGTCTTTATCCAGCGAGCCTGACCGTCCGGACGCCTGAGGCGACTGTCCAGCGAAACCTCGGCCTTTGCCGCGGTCAGACTCTCAAAGGCGGTGACTATTGCATCGCAATCGTCTGGCAGCACGAGTTCGGAGTAGCGCACGCCGATGAGATCCTCGGGTGCATAGCCCAACACCGGAATGATACGTGGCGACACGTAGATGATCCTGCCGTCGAGCCCCACGCTCATTACGATATCGGTCGCGTTCTCCGCGAGCACCTGGTAGCGTCGTTCGCCGTCGCGAAGCCGCGCAATCAGGCGGTTTCGCTGCGCCTGGGCGACGCTGATAGGCAACGCGATGGCCAGCGCGGCCACGAGATAGAGCTGCAGGGCGAAGATGCGGGCCTGCATGCTCCCGTAGGGTTCAATCCAGAATGGGCCCGAACCATGCATCGTGAACCACACGGCAATCGCGAGACACATCAGTGGACCAACCAGAACCGCTGAGGCGTCCGCCTGAAACGCCAGCAGCGCAATGGGCGGAAGTGCACAGTACAGCAGGTGGAACCGGCTTTGCCCGAAAACGCCTATCGTGACGATGCAAACCAGCAGCAACAGCAAGCCATTTCTCTTGCGACGCCCTGCGTGCAGGAGATGGAAAACTTCTCCCGTCCAGCATGCCACGGCAGCCGGCGTGAAGATCGCCAGACCTAACGCGTGCGAGGCGAACCAGTCCACCAGGGTCGGCCATTGCGAGCCGCCCGGTTGAGTGGCTTGCAAGAGCGTATCAGCAGCCCCGACGCGATGGGTGCAAGCAATGCGCCACCCACGAGAAACTTTGCCAACGGTTTTAACCGGATCAGCTCGGTGACCATCGAAATACGCGGGGCAAATTCCAACGCGATCACCACCTCCACGAGATTCGCGAATGAGTCGGCCAGCGATACGCCCAGACCATGGCCAACCAATAGTCGGGCGACGAGATTGCCAAGCGCTCCGCCACCGAGCACCGCGCAGCGCTGTCTGCGTCTTGCAACGATCAGAGGCGCGAGCAAAGCCGCATTGGCCAGCCAGATCGGCGAGATTTCGCCGTCGATGGTTCGGAGTTCATAACTGGTCACATAGGCGAGCGTCGTCACCACCAACGCAGGCAGAGCGAACAGGAGATTGCGGGCCCAGGGAAACGGTGTTGCGTACATGCTCTTCTCTCATTCCCTTACGCAATCGAATTTCTAGTTAGTAATACTACGTTTCATCGAAAGAAAGACGAAATGAAGATTTAATATGCCGACATTTTTTTACTTGGCTACTGTCTATATAGCGGCGCAAGTCCGAGAAACTTTAGGGCTACGCTGAAGAAGCCGCCGTTTCGCCGACGGTTTGCTGCTGAACTGCGGAATGCGAGATCAGCGACGCGACTGGTTCCGTTTCGTGGCCCAG
>NZ_JBNDMQ010000085.1:0-4631 GCF_050436665.1 Paraburkholderia sp. EB58
ACCGGCGTACGCGTGTACTTCTGCGATCCCCACAGCCCGTGGCAACGCGGTACCTGCGAGAACACCAACGGGCTGCTGCGCCAGTATCTTCCAAATATAGATAGTCCGTCCCGCTTTCCGTGATACTGGTCACAGCTGGCAGGTAGCTGCCAGCGAAGGTGGGACATGCGCCCGTGGACTACGAATAATCTGCCACAACGCCTGACGTTTGTGCCCTTAGCTTCGAGTCCGCGGGTGCGCTTGCGCTCGATAACGAATACTCAGGGTTCGCCGTCGTAACCGGCTCACTATATTTCCTTCGCTGAACGCAGGCATGCATGCCCCTGCCAGGTAATCTATCACTTGTGGAGGTTCACATGGCACCTCTATCGGATCAGCCATTCACTGCGTATGTCGGTATCGACTGGGCAGACACCCAACACGACATCTGCCTGCAGGCCGCGGACGGTACCAGGCGCGAGTTCGGCTGCATCGCGCATCAGGTCGGACACATTGACGAATGGGCAAACGGGTTACATCGGCGCTTCGGTGACCCGATCGCGGTTGCCCTCGAACTGGCCAGGGGGCCAATTGTTGCCGCACTGCAGAAGTATGATTTCTTCGTGCTCTTTCCGATCAACCCGTTGACGCTGGCCAGATATCGCGAGGCATTCCAGCCGAGTGGGGCCAAGGACGATCCGACCGATGCGGAACTGGCGCTCGATCTGCTGCTGCATCATCCCGAGCGGTTCAGTCGCCTGAGGCCGCAAAGCGCCGGCATGCGGACCCTGATGAGTCTGGTTGTGCAGCGCCGGCAACTGGTTGGCGACAAGACCCGGTTCGCCAACCGGTTGTGCGACACCCTCAAGCAGTATTACCCGCAGGCCCTGGAATGGTTCGATGACAGGGATACGGTACTGTTCTGCGATTTCCTGACCCGCTGGCCTACGCTCGCGGCCGTCAGGCGCGCCCGCACGACAACCCTTGAGGCATTCTTCCACGCGCACAGCTGTCGATGCGCGAGGCTGATCGAGGCGCGCCTGACATCCATCCGCGCTGCTAGTCCGCTCACCGAAGACCCCGGCATTGTTATACCGTGCCGCCTGCACGTGCTGGCATTGGTGGCACAGCTGCGCGCCGTGCTCACGGCGATCGGCCGGTTCGACAGGGAAATCGCTGCCGTAGCCCGTACGTTACCTGACTACGCCCTGTTCGACAGCCTGCCGGGTGCCGGCCTCCAGTTGGCGCCGCGCCTGCTCGCTGCTTTCGGCGAGCAGCGCGACCGCTTCCAGGGCGCTGATGAGGTACAGAAGTACTCTGGCATTGCCCCGGTGACCCAGCGCAGTGGCAAGAAGCGGTGGGTGCACTGGCGCTGGCAATGCCCGAAGTTCGTGCGCCAGACGTTCGTCGAATGGGCGGCCCAGACGATCAACAAGTCGTTCTGGGCTGGCGCCTACTACCGGCAGCAGCGCGCGAAGGGTAGTTCGCACCAGGTAGCCGTGCGGGCCCTGGCGTTCAAGTGGATCCGCATCCTGTACCGGTGCTGGCAGACCAGAACCCCGTACGACGAGACCGCTTACCTCGACGCCTTGAGGAAACGCGGTTCGCCACTCCTCAGGAACCTCGAACTTCCGGGGTAACCCGTTCCGGTCGATGGTGACGCACTTGGATTCCGGATCGGTGGGTTGCCTCCGTTTGACGTGGTGTCACGGGTTGTCCACGGCCGGCTGGCGGGGTCGCGTGTTACGACCATGACGCCAGCCGGCGGTGGGCAACCCGCCAGGCGGGTGCATCACGTTGTGTTCGACATACGCCGCGTCTAGGGGAACTTCCTGCTCAAAAAAACTTGACGGACAACCTCAGGGCGTGAGGGCACTGACCTCTCGATCTACAGTCAGGACGAACTCGATACCATCGCCGACAGCCTCAACAGCCGACCTCGCGCTACCCATGCGTTTCATTCGCCATTCGAGGTCTTCGAACGTATGCTTGCAACCGCTTCGATATCCTCAGCTTCCATTCATCAACCCCCTGTTGCGCTTCACTCTTGAAACCGCCCGGTTAAACCTGACAAGTCACAGAACCTGTCTTTTCCTAGATCGCTCACTTGTCGCCATCAACGTACTCGTCAGATCGCGCACTCCAGACCGAGCATCCCGCTGCGAGAGCAAAGCCGCCACAGCTTTGTGCGACTAGAGGCCGACCTGCCTCCTGTCATCCGTCGGAATGAGCACGTCACGGAATTGCTACACGCCGCACGGCGGTTTTATTGCGACTTCCTACTCATGCCATCTGATCTACTTATCGCGCGGCCGTGTAGCAGGGGGCGGGAAGATTGCAGCTCAGATTCTGAAAAATGGCGGGGAGTCTTTGCGGTTGGGGCTCCGCGCGGACTGTCGATGCCCGTGGCTGCATGCGAAAGCGCAAGAAGCCAAACGCAACCGTCAATTGCATCTGGTTAACCCGATCTTTTTAAGCGGCACGTCACTTCGCTATCGTGCGTTCAAGGCGTTTCGAATCTCTTGCTGTAGGCAGCTTGCTCGATCTGCCTTCTAGCACCCGGTGACGCTACGCTTCGAATTGAAGCTGGTAGACGCGCATGCGGCCAGCCGATGCCCCGGAAATCCTCGAACAATTGCCCGTTCTGAGATCCACGGCTATCACGGTGCGATTGACCACGTTGTTCACAGGCGCGTCGATCAGGTAAGTCGCGCGGCTCGCCGAGCGGCGCCGAAATATCAAGCGCGACTCCACTGCAAATGAGAGGGACAGAAAATGCGTCTGGGTTGGTACTCAAGTCTCACGCCTATTGAGCGGCGCACTTACTGGGCGTGCTTCGCTGGGCTCGGTCTCGATTCGATGGACGCCACGATCTTTTCGCTGGTGATCCCGGCCCTGATCGCGACGCTCGGGCTGACTCATCCGCAAGTAGGCTACCTAGCCACTGCGGCGCTCCTAGGGGTCGCCATCGGCGGCTGGGGTGCGGGGATTCTTGCCGACAGAATCGGGCGCGTCCGGGTGTTGCAGTTCACCATCTTGTGGGTTGGTATCTTCACCGTCGCCGCGGCGTTCGCCAACTCGTTTCCCGTGCTGTTTGGTATCCGCTTTATGCAAGGCTTAGGCTACGGCGGCGAAGCGGCCGTGGGAGGCGTGCTAATCAGCGAAGTCATCCGGCCCGCGCTGCGTGGCCGAGTCGCTGCCTCTGTCCAGAGCGGCTATGCCCTCGGCTATGCTATCTCGGTCGCGCTATTGCCGGTCATAGCCTCACTATTCCCCGAGCAGATTGGGTGGCGCGTGTTCTTCGCTATCGGTATCTTGCCAGCCGGCTTGGTTTTCTTTATCCGTCGCCTCGTGCCCGAGTCGGGCGTGTACTCCGAAGCGAAGGCGGCTCGCGACTGTGGGGCCATGCAAGCGCCGTTCTGGGAAATCTTCGCCTGGGCTCACCTGCATCGGACCGTGGCCGCTGTGGTCATGGCGACGGGCATCTACGGGGGCGCGTATGTCATGATCACCTGGTTGCCGACCTATCTACGCACCGTGTTGCACCTGTCGGTCGCGACGAGCGCGGGCTATCTCGCGTTTAATATCGTGGGTTCCCTTGTCGGGCCGTTTCTCTACGGGTGGGTGTCGGACCGCGTGGGACGACGACCGGCGTTCATGGCGTTCCTGGTCCTTCAAGCCGCGAACGTTGCCGCCTATTTGCTCGCTCCGATTGGGCCCGCCGTCACTATCGGGCTCAGCTTCTTTCTGGGCGCATTTCAGGCCGCTTTAGCGTCCGGCATGCTTCCGACCTTCGCCGAATTATTCCCGACTTACATTCGGGCCAGTGGTCAGGGTTTTTGCCTCGGAGGTGGGCGCGGTTTCGGGTCCATCGTCCCGGCAACGGTGGGACTCCTCACCGCGTCATTGTCGCTCGGCACGGCGATGGCGACGTGCGCGCTGTGCGCCTACGTCGTCGCATTCGGTGCCGCCGTCTTCTTGCCTGAGACAAGCGGAACGGATTTGCACGAGCCGTCCCACGATCCAGCAGGGCAGATCGACGCCCAGCAGCTACGCGCTAGCAGAGTAGTCCGAACATGACGGTCGACGTATTGCATGACGATTGCCATCGACACCCAATGGCCTTCGCTCGACACTGGACCATTTATCTCGGGAAGAGGGTATTTCACTAAACATCGTGATGGAGGTGGATACGCTCACGGCCATGAAGGACGTTGCAGTTAGCGGCCATGCGCTGACAATTTTGCCCGTGCTCGCCATCAGGGAAGAACAGGATACTGGCGTGCTGAAGGGCGTCCGCATTGAAAAACCGGCGATCAAACGCACGATTTCCTTGGGCTTCACCCGGCAAAGACCGCTTTCCAAGGCAGCACGGTTTGTAGGCAAACGGCTGCGGGAACTGGCTGCGGGGCTCCTTGAGGTCTGATCGCATCGATTCTACTTGGCGTGCGACGGGCTCCAGGTTTTTCGCACGAGGGCCCGGGTGGGTTTGCGTAACATGCAGCGCATGAAGATTGCGGTCGGCGGAGCTAACTTCGATGCCGCTAAGCAGTCCCGTCATCGCTTCGCGCACCAGCTGATTTCCGCTTCCTTTGCAGTGACGGAGACCGCTCAGTCAAGCGCGCCGCCGCATCCTCATCCGTAGAACCCGC
>NZ_JBNDMQ010000086.1:0-3838 GCF_050436665.1 Paraburkholderia sp. EB58
CGGATTGCCTCGCTCTTCAACATAAACCGCGTGACCGGCTTGACCTTCACCTCCAGCGTCGGATCGGAGCCCCTACCGCGCGAGCGGTTTAGTCCAGTCGGCCAACTGCGGACGGTCGACTGAGGCGTTGCGCGGACGATAAAAGGTCCAATGCCCGCCTTTACAGGACGTTCAACAAGCGACCTCCTCTCGGGGGGGCGTTGTCTCTAATAGACCGTCACCATTGTCGCCCGCGCATTGCCTCACGCCGATGATCAATAAATGGCCAGGCGATATGCCGATGCTTACGCGGGCCGCCGGTGCGGACATTGTCCGCACCGGACCAGTACCACCCAACGCGTAGCGGAACAAGCGGGACCAAGGTCCAATATCGCCTTGAGCGTATCGTGAATATCCTTGCCAAGACATGCGTTGGAGCCTTCCCGGTTCGCCTCGATGGGAATATTCACGTCCGGCGCTGCAAGCGCTGCTTCTGCCGAATCTCGATGGCGACAGTGGCGCGGTTTTCCATCGAGCTTTTCACGCGCTGACCTTGACCTAGCGGAGCATTCGAATGCGTCTCCTATCCGGCCGCCTTTCTTCGACAAGTGCTTTTTTCCTGGTCGTTCTGGCCACGACATCCCTCCCGCGTCCCGTATTCGCTCAGAGCGCGACGGAGGTAGCCGCCGTTGGGCCGCACACGGCGGGCATAGCTACCCTGATCAGGACCAACGCGACGGTTATCGGCATTGACGTTACATCGCGCACTGTGACGCTGCGGGGCGTCGGCGGACGAATCTTCGAGGTGACGGTAGGCCCGGAAGTGGGTGACATAAGCAAGTTGAAGATAGGCGACGCTGTCCAGATTGCTTATCAGGAGTCTCTCCTGATTCACGCAGATAGAGTGAAATCGAACGGCATCCGCGAGCGGATTGACTCCACCGAAGTCCTTCCCGCCTCCGGCGGAGTTGCCGCATCGGCTCACAGGGTACAGGTACTTGGAACCGTCCAGAAGGTGGACGCAAAGACACGCCTGGTCACGCTTCGAGGACCGCTCAGAACCGTTACGGTCAGGGCGGGTCCTGACATATCAATAGCGGATCTGAAGGTAGGGGACAGTGTCAGCGCTGAATTCATCACAGCAACCGCAGTGAAAGTCACTCGCGGAAAAGAGCCTTTGAACTAGCGCGCTGCGCGGTCCGTCACCAGACCACGCAGCAGAAGCTCACGCGCCTACGCAAACGCCTCGGCGTAAGGCGCGGCAGGGCGTGTATCGCTACGACCGAGTGCCGCCGGCGAGCCCCCGCGCAATCCATGGCGTGGTTCTTTCGGCATGTCCCGTCGGACATGGCGCTGGTTCCGGCGGCGTCGATCGAACCCGCGGCGTGCTGCGGGATCAGCTGCCGGGCGGCCGGGCCGGCACCTTCTGCCAGCCGCCGGGACAGGCCCTGACATACGGGTAGTAACCCTCAGGCTTCCTGCAGTAATACCAGGAACCCGCTTGCTGCGCGTCGCCACCACCCATATCCTGCCTCTGCTCCGTGTACTGGGTCGGCGACGAGGACACGTCGACCGCCGTAGGCCCGTAAGGGTAGTAGCCGGGGTAGTAGGACGGGTACGAATAGGCATAGTACGGGTATGGATAGCCATAGACAAAACCCGGGCCGAAATAGAGACCGATGGACCCGCCGCAGCAGTAACCACCGTGGTAGTAGCCACCACCGTGGTAGTAGCCACCGCCGTGATAGTAGCCACCGCCGTGATAGCCGCCGCCACCGCCCCAGCCCCCACCGGCTATGGCTGCGCCGCTGGCGCCCAAGGTCGCCAACACCAGCAATAGCTGGCACGCTCTACGCCCATTCATAATGGTCACCTCGACTGTCCACGCCGATTCAGATTTTTGCCATCGAGCCGAACCTTGCCCGGGGAACGGCTGGCCTGAATCAGGACCGGCTACTCACAAGTTTATGAATTTTGGGGACATTTTTCCTACTTCGTGTAACGGGACGCGACGCGACCGGAAACGCAGGAGATCCGCGGCTTGCTTAAGCGTGACTTCGCCGCGTCGATCGAGGTACTTACTTCCCGCGATCCGTCGCAGTTGGGGCGACCAGGTCACGCACTATCTCGCTGTCCAGCGTATCGAATGAGCCTTGCGCTGACGAGATCAGGAGGCCAAGCACCAACCCACCTTAGCGATGAATCAGTGGCTTCGTAAAACTGGCGACCGGCCTGATCGCTACCATGGCCGGTGTTCCGGCAGCACGACACGCAGATACGAGCCAGGCAGTGCGCTGCCGAATACGCACACAAACACAATCAGGGCAACGAGCGGATGGCTCACCCTGCAATGCTCCGTCTCTGGTCGTAAGCGTGCCGCACCCGGCAGCTATCAGGGAATCATGCCGCACTCGAACATCTTGTTGGCAATGGGGGCGGCCACCCTGTCGATAAACGCAGCCCGCATCTGCGGGTCACCCTGGAGCATCTGTACCGCCTCCTGCTCTCTCTGGGATTTCGGATGACCTTGTTTAGCGGCTCGCTTTTCCCAAAGTTGCTCGCAGCTCGCTTGCTGGTACTTCTGCACGAGATCGTCAGCGATCATATTCATGACAGGGTATTGAGCCGCGGCGGCCTTCGCGAACAGCAACGCCGGTACCATCGCGAACCAAAAACATTTGTTCATGGGATCACCCTCGCATCCTCACAAGTGGCTACCGGTCTGGCAGAGTTCCAGAATCGGCGCCTCCGCACGCAAGGCATGGTTCTTGATTTGTCTTCACGCCTCGTCCAGGAGCGCGTGATCAACAACGCTCGTCCGAAAGATAGGCTATGTGATTAGTGAGGATGCCGATATTGGACCAAGGTCCAATATCGAAGCAATTCGACCACTGCCCGTCTTCTATGGGCAATTGCCTTTCCGAGATCGGAAGGGCAGCTTTCACCGATCGTGCTAAGTCGCCTCATGCCGAAGCGTACTGATTCGAATGGCCGTTCCACGCCGGTGAGCTGACGGCTGCGCGTTGGAAGGCCGAATGTCTCGCCAGGGTCGGGTTCGGCCGACCGCATCGGACAGCAGTCGGGCCAGCTTCAGCCGTTCATGCAAGTCTGGCGAGCGGCCGCGTACTGGCCGACAAGAGACGAACCTTTCTCAATAAAAGACTTGACCTTCCCCCACTGGGAAGGTCAACGATGCAGGCAAGAACCAGCGGATAAGCGAAATCGCGGTACCTAATCCGAAGCCATGAAATTCCTGACCAAACTGATTGCCTGTTTTCTGATCGCCTGGTTGCCGATAGTCGGCTTCCCGGCACAGGCACCGCTTTGCTTCGGGATGTCGACAGAGGTTTCGTCATCGCATGAATACCAGTCGGTGACGGCCAGTTCGCACGACCTCAAACACAACACCAAATCGCCGTGCGTCAAGCAGGGGACCGTCTGCCAAGCCGCCATGCATAGCCTGTGCTGCGACGCACCGGGCGTTCTCGCCTCGTCATATCAAGCTATCACGTCAATCATCTCGTTACCCCAATATCGGCTTGTGAACCGGGCCCTCGACGCGCAGTTCGTTCCCGAACCGCCGCAGCGTCCACCACATAGCGCATAACCCTCCCTCGCAAGCAGCCCACAGACAGATCTCCGGACGGCGCTCGCACTCGTCCAGACGAGCTGTCGATCGGAACAGCGCACGACGCACCAACTAGACGATCAGCGTGATCGGGGGCGAGTTCGTCTGCGACTTCCTGATCCAAACATACAACCCGAATTACTAACCAGTGCATAAATAAGCGAACATAGATTGACGCTATGTTCTAAGCTTTAAGGAGCTTGGGGAGAGGCGCAATGCGGGAAGACGACG
>NZ_JBNDMQ010000087.1:0-3388 GCF_050436665.1 Paraburkholderia sp. EB58
GCAACGGCGCGTCCAGGTCCTGTGGCACACCATCAAACAATCTGAACTGCGCATCATCGGGCGAAGGTACTTTGCGCGCCGTGCTCATCGTGGTTCCCTGCCGTTTCGTTCCAGGCAGTATTGTATGGACCCGAGGGCTTTTGCGACAGCCTCTGAAGGGACGGGTTTGACGCGCACTCGATCAACGTCGATCTTTTTGAACATTGATGTGCGCGGCGCAATCAGGCGGTAACCGCTAGAATTGCCGCTTTAGCCCGGAATACGCCAATGTCTTTTGCCTCGCTTGGCCTGATCGATCCCTTGCTGAGTAATTTGCAGGACCTCAATTACCAGACACCTACGCCGGTGCAGGCCAAGGCGATTCCTGCTGTGCTCAGTGGCAAGGACGTCATGGCTGCGGCACAGACCGGCACCGGCAAAACGGCGGGTTTTGCGCTGCCGTTGTTGCAACGGCTGGTGCAACACGGCCCGGCGGTGTCCAGCAACCGAGCACGTGTTCTGGTGCTGGTGCCCACGCGTGAACTGGCCGAACAAGTGCTGCAAAGCTTTATCGATTACGGCAAAGGCCTCGACTTACGATTTCTGGCCGCCTACGGCGGTGTGAGTATCAACCCGCAGATGATGAAGTTGCGCAAAGGCGTGGATGTGCTCGTTGCCACGCCGGGCCGTTTGCTAGATCTCAATCGCCAGAACGCGGTGCAGTTTGATCAAGTACAAACGCTGGTGCTGGATGAAGCCGACCGCATGCTGGATCTGGGCTTTGCGCACGAACTCAACGACGTCTTTGCTGCCTTGCCCGCTCAGCGCCAGACCCTGCTGTTCTCTGCCACGTTTACCGATGATATCCGCGCCATGGCGGCGGGCATTCTGCGCGGCCCGGTCAATATCAGCGTCAGCCCGCCCAATGCCACGGCCAGCAAGGTCAAGCAGTGGGTGGTTCCGGTGGATAAAAAGAACAAGCCTGACCTCTTCATGCACCTCGTGGCTGAGAACAACTGGGAGCACGCGCTTGTGTTCGTCAAGACCCGCAATGGCGTGGATTACCTGGCGGCCATGCTGGATGAAGCGGGCTATGCGGTCGACACCATCCACGGCGACAAACCGCAACCCGCGCGCATGCGTGCGCTGAAGCGCTTCAAGACGGGCGAAGTGCATATGCTGGTAGCCACCGATGTGGCTGCGCGCGGGCTGGATATCGACGACCTGCCGCTTGTGATCAACGTTGATCTGCCGATCGTGGCGCAAGACTATGTGCACCGTATTGGCCGTACCGGCCGCGCGGGCGCCAGCGGCGTGGCAGTGTCCCTTGTGTGTGCCGATGAAGCGCCGCAACTGGCCGCGATTGAAGCGCTGATCCGGCAAACGCTGCCCCGTGAAGAAGAGCCGGGTTTTGAAGCCGAACACCGCGTGCCGCAAACTAGCGCGACGGGCCAGATCATCAAGAAACCCAAAAAGCCTAAGAAGTCCAAAGTGCCGCAAGCTGCGCCGGACGCCATGGAGGTGCTCAGCAAAAAGCCGCGCCCGCAAAGTGGCGAAAACAAACGCAACCCTGCGGCGCAGCGCATTGTGGCCGCGGGTAAAGGCACAGGCTTGTCCAGCGGTAACCCATTCAGCGTGCAAAAGCCACGCAGCAAACCCGCCAGCAAGCCAGCTGTGGATTCACGCAAGCCGGCTGGCAAACCCGCTGGTGGCCGCAGCAAACGCCAACCCTGATCCGTGGGGATGAGTAACGCCAGCCCTGGAACAGGCTGGCGGTTGCGGATTGCTGGCAGGCAGCGGCGCGGCTTCGGCGTGCATCAGCCGGTGGCGTTGAAGATCAGCGTACCGAGAAAATAGACGCCTCACGAAAGCGGGGCGGCCTCGGAAAAGTGGACGCTGGTCCCCAGGGCGCTTGACCTTCCAGCGACGGGAAGGTTGATGATGAATATGCGGGTCTTTGATGAGCACCGTGGTCGCCCTCCAAACGATCTAGTTACCCCACCTTGAGAGCATATTCAGATGAAAGCCAAGCGTTTACTCATCGTCCTCTCCATCCACATCGGAATCGTATTGTCTGGCGTGGCACTCGACGCGAGCGCGCAGCAAGGCAGCGCCATGGCAAATGGGCAGATGAGCATGTCCGCTGGAAAAATGGAGAGGCCAGCACAAGCCGGCGGTCCACTGCCTGCATCAACGCAGGCCTTCGAGAACAACGCAGCGAAGATGATGAAAAATATGAGTGCTCCAGGATACACAGGAGATACAGACACGGACTTTGTGGCGCACATGATCCCGCATCACCAGGGAGCGGTGGACCAAGCCGAAGTCGAACTAAAGTACGGCAAGGATCCGCAAATGAGGGCGCTGGCGGAGAACATCTTGACATCCTCCTTCCCGTGAACGGGGAGGATTTCTACTGCGCTTAGGCTGCGAGAGCCTGAGTCGCTTCGGCGGGTTCCTGCTTCGACGGGCGGCCCGACTGCGCCATCCCTCCACAGGCAATAACGGCATGTCCTGCCGCCAGGACATTGAGCGCGCCGACGTGATCGGCGTTCGCTTCGTGTGCGCACCTGACGCAGGCAAACAGCGCCTGGGTCTTTCTGTTCCCGGCTGATACGTGTCCGCAGCATGGGCATGTGCGGCTCGTATTCTTCGGGTCTACGGCGACGAAATAGCCGCCGCGCCACGCCGTTTTGTACTCTAACTGGCGACGGAATTCGCCCCAGCCCTGGTCGAGAATCGACTTGTTAAGGCCGGACTTCGCGTGGACATTGCGCCCTGGTGCATCTGCCGTACCTTTCGCCGACTTCGACATATTGCTGATTTTCAGGTCTTCGACCGCAACCATTGCGTGGTTTTTGCTGATCGTGCTCGAAGCCTTGTGGAGAAAATCAGCGCGAGCGTCCGCGATACGCGCATGGATGCGCTGAATGCGGGACTTCGCCTTCTTCCAGTTGCTGCTGCCTTTGACCTTGCGGGCCATGCGGCGCTGATACTTCGCCAGCCGCTTTTCATGCTTACGGAACGACGCCAGCGGCGCGATGAAACTACCGTCCGACATGGTGGCGAAGCGGGCAACGCCCACGTCGATACCGACGGCGGGGCCGTGCGGAACCGGCGTTTCTACTTCGCGCGCCGCGAGGATCGACACGTACCACTTGCCAGCGCGCAGCGACACAGTCGCGCTGCGGACTTCGCCGACAACGTCGCGGCTCTTGCGCAAACGCATGTATCCGAGCTTCGGCAGAAAGACCCGGCCGTTTTCGCGGTCGAGCTTGATCTGCTTTTTGTCCGGGTACGTGAAGCCATCACCCATCCCCTTGCGCTTGAAGCGGGGGAAGTCGGCGCGCTTTTCGAAGAAGTTGACGTATGCGCGCTCAATCGCCTTCAGGGCGCATTGCTGCGTGTG
>NZ_JBNDMQ010000088.1:0-3249 GCF_050436665.1 Paraburkholderia sp. EB58
GTTTTGCATTGGCGATTGAGCCAGTCAGAGTGATATGAAGCAGAGCTTTATATCGGCTGTCGTTCTTTAACAATCAGGAAGAAGTAGTAAAGAGATTCACGAAAGCATACTTAGAGATGGGTGTGTGAGTAGGTGAATCAGGGTTGTGATTGTATCAATGTATTTTTAAGTAATCGAAAGATTGCTTTGGAATACGGCGCAACACGAATACTCAACCTGTAGCGTGTGTGGCACGTGGCATTCCCTGTGAATGTCCCTGTCCCCTCCGGGGATGGGACCAGAGTAAGTGCTAAAGCACTAGCTCTGGCCGCAAGACACACCCGTTATAGGGTCAAGCGAACAAGTGCATGTGGTGGATGCCTTGGCGATCACAGGCGATGAAGGACGCGGTAGCCTGCGAAAAGCTACGGGGAGCTGGCAAACGAGCTTTGATCCGTAGATGTCCGAATGGGGAAACCCACTCCGTATGGAGTATCCATGGCTGAATACATAGGCTATGTGAAGCGAACGCGGCGAACTGAAACATCTAAGTAGCCGCAGGAAAAGAAATCAACCGAGATTCCCAGAGTAGTGGCGAGCGAAATGGGACCAGCCTGTACTCTTTATCTTTACTGTTAGCCGAAAGCTCTGGAAAGTGCTGCCATAGCAGGTGATAGCCCTGTAGGCGAAAACAGTTTGGAAGAACTAGGTGTACGACAAGTAGGGCGGGACACGTGAAATCCTGTCTGAAGATGGGGGGACCATCCTCCAAGGCTAAATACTCGTGATCGACCGATAGTGAACCAGTACCGTGAGGGAAAGGCGAAAAGAACCCCGGGAGGGGAGTGAAACAGATCCTGAAACCGCATGCATACAAACAGTCGGAGCCTTCGCAAGGGGGTGACGGCGTACCTTTTGTATAATGGGTCAGCGACTTACATTCAGTGGCAAGCTTAACCGATTAGGGCAGGCGTAGCGAAAGCGAGTCCGAACAGGGCGATTAGTCGCTGGGTGTAGACCCGAAACCAGGTGATCTATCCATGGCCAGGATGAAGGTGCGGTAACACGTACTGGAGGTCCGAACCCACTAACGTTGAAAAGTTAGGGGATGAGCTGTGGATAGGGGTGAAAGGCTAAACAAACCTGGAAATAGCTGGTTCTCTCCGAAAACTATTTAGGTAGTGCCTCGTGTATCACCTTCGGGGGTAGAGCACTGTCATGGTTGAAGGGTCCATTGCGGATTACTTCGCCATAGCAAACTCCGAATACCGAAGAGTGCAATCACGGGAGACAGACATCGGGTGCTAACGTCCGGTGTCAAGAGGGAAACAACCCAGACCGCCAGCTAAGGTCCCCAAATATTGCTAAGTGGGAAACGAAGTGGGAAGGCTAAAACAGTCAGGAGGTTGGCTTAGAAGCAGCCATCCTTTAAAGAAAGCGTAATAGCTCACTGATCGAGTCGTCCTGCGCGGAAGATGTAACGGGGCTAAGCAATATACCGAAGCTGCGGATGCACAGTAATGTGCATGGTAGGAGAGCGTTCCGTAAGCCTGCGAAGGTGCACTGGAAAGTGTGCTGGAGGTATCGGAAGTGCGAATGCTGACATGAGTAGCGATAAAGGGGGTGAAAGGCCCCCTCGCCGTAAGCCCAAGGTTTCCTACGCAACGTTCATCGGCGTAGGGTGAGTCGGCCCCTAAGGCGAGGCAGAAATGCGTAGCTGATGGGAAGCAGGTTAATATTCCTGCACCATTGTTAGATGCGATGGGGGGACGGATCGCGGAAGGTTGTCCGGGTGTTGGAAGTCCCGGTCCTTGCATTGGAGAAGGCGCTTTGGCAAATCCGGGCGCGGAATTCAAGGGTGCGAGGCCAGTCGCTTAGGCGACGAAGCAATCGGAAGTGGTTCCAGGAAAAGCCTCTAAGCTTCAGTCTAACAAGACCGTACCGCAAACCGACACAGGTGGGCGAGATGAGTATTCTAAGGCGCTTGAGAGAACTCGGGAGAAGGAACTCGGCAAATTGGTACCGTAACTTCGGGATAAGGTACGCCCCTGTAGCTTGATGCCCCTGCGGGCAGAGGGTGAAGGGGTTGCAATAAACTGGTGGCTGCGACTGTTTAATAAAAACACAGCACTCTGCAAACACGAAAGTGGACGTATAGGGTGTGACGCCTGCCCGGTGCCGGAAGATTAAATGATGGGGTGCAAGCTCTTGATTGAAGTCCCGGTAAACGGCGGCCGTAACTATAACGGTCCTAAGGTAGCGAAATTCCTTGTCGGGTAAGTTCCGACCTGCACGAATGGCGTAACGATGGCCACACTGTCTCCTCCCGAGACTCAGCGAAGTTGAAGTGTTTGTGATGATGCAATCTCCCCGCGGCTAGACGGAAAGACCCCATGAACCTTTACTGTAGCTTTGCATTGGACTTTGAACCGGTCTGTGTAGGATAGGTGGGAGGCTTTGAAGCGTGGACGCCAGTCTGCGTGGAGCCGACCTTGAAATACCACCCTGGTCTGTTTGAGGTTCTAACCTTGGTCCGTAATCCGGATTGGGGACAGTGCATGGTAGGCAGTTTGACTGGGGCGGTCTCCTCCCAAAGTGTAACGGAGGAGTACGAAGGTACGCTAGGTACGGTCGGAAATCGTGCTGATAGTGCAATGGCATAAGCGTGCTTAACTGCGAGACCGACAAGTCGAGCAGGTGCGAAAGCAGGTCATAGTGATCCGGTGGTTCTGTATGGAAGGGCCATCGCTCAACGGATAAAAGGTACTCTGGGGATAACAGGCTGATACCGCCCAAGAGTTCATATCGACGGCGGTGTTTGGCACCTCGATGTCGGCTCATCTCATCCTGGGGCTGTAGCCGGTCCCAAGGGTATGGCTGTTCGCCATTTAAAGAGGTACGTGAGCTGGGTTTAAAACGTCGTGAGACAGTTTGGTCCCTATCTGCCGTGGGCGCTGGATATTTGAAGGGGGCTGCTCCTAGTACGAGAGGACCGGAGTGGACGAACCTCTGGTGTACCGGTTGTCACGCCAGTGGCATCGCCGGGTAGCTATGTTCGGAAGAGATAACCGCTGAAAGCATCTAAGCGGGAAACTCGCCTTAAGATGAGATATCCCCGGGGCTTCGAGCCCCTTGAAGGGTCGTTCAAGACCAGGACGTTGATAGGTCAGGTGTGGAAGCGCAGTAATGCGTTAAGCTAACTGATACTAATTGCCCGTAAGGCTTGATCCTATAACAGGTGTGTTTTGCGATGCTCGTTAGTGCTTCAGC
>NZ_JBNDMQ010000089.1:0-3047 GCF_050436665.1 Paraburkholderia sp. EB58
TGCTGGCTCTCCCGTCTCCCGCGCTCCGGTGTCCGGAACGCGAAAGAACGAGATTCTAGCGAGCCCAACCGGGCCTGGCAAGCGTTATTTTGATACTCATAAAAGAGGAAATGACGCCCCATGACGCTTAGGCCACGGGCACGTCGCCATGCATGAATGGACGCCTGACTCAGGCCGTCGCGTGCGTCTCCATCACCCGCTCTACGACGTTCAGATAATGGTCCAGATCCGGGGTCGCGCGGTTCGCTTCCTTGGCCAGATCGTCCCAGCGGCGCACGCGCAGCGCGTCCTCTGCAAATGGCTTGCTGAGAAACGCCTCCGCTTCCTGCTTGCTGAAGATGCCGCCCTGCAACTCGAGGCTGCGCACGGAATCCGCCGAGAGGCGGCCGAAATAAGTGTCATCGATCGCGCAGAGGCAGCGCTTGGCGTCGACATGCAGACGAATCGGCTCCAACACCGCCTCCGGCAAGACCGGACGTAGAAACGGCAGCGCGAAGTATTGGTGTAGATCGTCGATGCCGCGCTCGGTCGGCGTTTCGCCGAAGCGGTTCAGCAAATGCCCAAGGTCATGCAGGAAGGCTGCCGCGACCAGTTCGTCGTTAGCGCCCTCACCTTCTGCCAAAGCAGCGCTTTGCAGCGCATGTTCCAACTGCGTGACCGGCTCGCCGCTATACGCGACATCGCCGTGCTGCTCAAACAGGGTACGAATATCATCCAGATTCAAAGCCACGCCTTCACTCCCAAGGTAAAGAAAATGTCTTGAGGTTGGTAAAGCTCTTCATGGCTTCCTGCACCCCTTCCTTGTAACCCAAACCCGAGTCCTTGATACCGCCAAACGGCGTCAGCTCGAGCCGGTAACCCGGCACTTCCCACACATTCACCGTACCGACCCGCAATTCGTTGATCAATCGCGTGATCGCATCCTGACGGTTGGTGCACACCCCCGAAGACAAACCGAATGCCGTGCCATTGCTGATCCGGATCGCGTCGTCGAGCGTGTCGAACGTAATGATGGGCGACACCGGCCCAAATGTTTCTTCGCGCACCAGTGACATCGCCGGATCCACGCGGTCCACCACGGTCGGCGCATAAAGCGCGCCCGAGCGCTCGTTGCCGATCAGCAGCCGCGCGCCCCGGGTCACTGCCTCATTGACGCGCGCTTCAAAAAGCCGCGCCGCGGCTTCGTCGATGACGGTGCCCATCTGATTCGCGGCGTCGAACGGATCGCCGTAGGACCACGCGCGAGTCTTCTCCACCACCAGCTCGGTAAATCTCGCCGCCACGCTCTTTTGCACCAGCATGCGCTTGACGGCTGTACAGCGCTGGCCCGAATTCTTATAGGAGCCCTGAACAGCAAGCGTGGCCGCACGCTCGAGATCAGCGTCCTCGAGGACGATCAACGGATCGTTGCCGCCAAGTTCCAGCACGACACGTCGATACGCCGCCTTCGCCGCAATATATTTGCCGATCGCGACGCCGCCCGTGAACGTCACCAGCTCAGCAAGCGGGTGAGTAATCAGTTCGTCGGCGATTTCACGCGGATCGCCGGTCAACACCTGCAGCATCGGCTCCGGCAAGCCGGCTTCATACAGGATATCGGCCAGGTAGAAGGCCGAGAGCGGCACCTTTTCGGACGGCTTCAACAGGACCCGATTGTTGGTCGCGATAGCCGGCGCGACCTTGTGCGCGACCTGGTTCATCGGATGGTTGAAGGGCGTAATCGCAACGATCACACCAGCAAGCGGCTCACGCTGCGCAATGGCCGGCCACTGGTGCGGCGCGGGTCGAACGACGCCCTGTGGGGCGCGATAGCGGCAGCTGTCAGGCACGTCAAGGCAGACGTCCTCGAAGTCCATTGGGTTCCCGATGGCAGCGTGTTGCACGAGCATCTCAAAGCTATGCCGCAATCTCGCGTCTTCCCTTTGTTGCCCACGCCTATGCGCGGTCACCAAGGCTACTTCCTGGATCTGCGTGGCTTGCCATCGGTCGAGGACTTCGTACGGGAACTCTCCAGTCCGCGCCGGTATGACTTGCGCAGATATCAAAAACGGCTTGACGCGAAGGGGCACACTGAGTTCGGTTGGTGCACCACGGCGGAAGAAACCGCGCAACTCGTCACTTGGGTTTTTGAGCAAAAGCGAGCTTGGGCAGCCGCGCGCGGCATCAAAACGGACTACCTCGAGGACGACCGGGCAACGGAATTCTTTGTTCGACTCGCACAACGGCTCGATCTCGCGAATACTCCGCTGGTTTCCTTCGTCAAGGTGAACGGCACTCCCGCTGCGGCGGTCATCAATCTGGTGGGCGGGGATACGGTGGAATATGCGATCTGCACTTACGACCCCGCGTTCAAGGACTGTGCGGTCGGATTCCTGATGCTTCGCTACCTCATCGAATGGTCTTACGCTCACGGCAAAAATTTCGATTTTCGCCCTGTCTACGCCGACTATAAGGAACGTTGGTCCACCCGCCAGACCTGGCACGAAACACAGCTGATCTTCCTGAACTCGCGTGGCCATCTGCTCGATCTGGCGCTGCTATGCACCTATTCGGTTCGTGCCGCGCGCAAACTGAAACGCGAGGCTATTCGCGCATTGACCCGCAGACGCGGCCGCGCTGCGCACACTGCGGGCGCAGCGGCGGCGCAACCCGGTGGAACGCAGACGCACCGCGACCGGGACAGTGTGCGCACCGATATCCGGTAGGCTAATGCGCTCGCGACTGCACCTCTCCGCTTAGCACGCGATCGAGCACCAACGCGGCGTAAGGGACATTGGCCTCAACCAGAATGCCTGTGTGGCTACCGTGCACGTTAGCCACAACAAGCCCTCGCTCGGCCACTCGCATCCAGACGGGCAGTGGATCGCCCCGGTCCGCCTGCGCGGTGTCCGCCCGCAGATATTGAACCGGGCTCGCGCGGTACGGCCTCGGCCGGTAGTTCATCATCGCGACACGCATTGCCTCGCGCACGTACAGCAGTGTCGCGGGCAGCCCTGCGGTGTCTGCAGCCGGCGTGCGCGCCATATAGCCGAAGCGCATCCGGATCC
>NZ_JBNDMQ010000090.1:0-2938 GCF_050436665.1 Paraburkholderia sp. EB58
CCGACGGTGATTTCATAATGCACCTCTCACAGTTGAGTGTTGGAATGTTGCGGCTTCAGGTGCCCTGAAGTACGCACCCAGTGTCGCAGTTCGTGTTCCTTGGTGAGGTCCAGCGTAATCCACCACGCCCCCCTACTATCAAGCTTACGTGCTTCGACGATACGGCGCTCGATCCAGTAATAGACGACGTGCATGCTGACCCGCAAGCGCCTGGCGAGTTGCTGCACCGTGAGTTCGTCAGGGCGCATCAGGCAAGTCGGCGGAATCGCGTACTTGTAGCGGATCCATTTGATCATGGAGAGCGTGAAGGGCTTGCCATGGGGGCTGCGCAGGCCCTCCTGATTGAGATGTGCGACGATTTGTGGGTCAGACATGCGCTGCGACAGTTCGCGGACCTGGTCAATGATCGGTGCCGGACAGCGTATCGCCTCGTAAATCGGCCTGGGCAGATTGACGGTGATGTCGGTGCTGACGCCGCCTTGCCAGCGTACATGTAGAACGAGCTGCCGTTGCTCGGGCAGCTTCTCTACCGTGATGTCCCGGATGAGGAGTCGCAGCATTCGCTTGCGCTCCTTCGCCGCGGTCGTCGGAGCGCGCCACAGGCGCGGCAGATCGCGGGCCAGTGCGAGGATCTGGGCCCTCTGCTCCGCCGTGACAACGCGGGCCTTCTGACTCTGGAATTGAGCGGCCTCCGCCCTGATCGATTCGACGCGAAGCAACGCGTCGTTCCAGCGCCGTTCGAGGGTGCCCGCAACCAGACGGTTGGCCGGGTCGCATTCCTGGTAGCGACGTTCAGCGAGTGCGACCTCATACTCGGCGCGTTCGATGCGCATGTGCCACTGGCGCATAATCGACTGATCACGTTGCTCAAGTTCCTTCAGGGCCGTTACGGCGAGTTCGAGCTCGGCCGGGCGGAGCGCCTTGAGCACCGCTTCGCCGATAGCGGCGTCGAGCAGGTTGCTGCGCACGCTCATGCAATCCCTGGTCGCCAGACCTTCGCGGCGCCGCCAACTGCACAGATAGACCGGATAGATGCCGCCGTGACCCTGGTAGCGTACGGTGATTGCCCGGCCGCAGCAGCCGCACATCAGCAGGCCCTGGAGCAGCGCGAGTCCTTCGCGAGCAGCACCGTTCAGCATGGTTCCTTCGTCGTTAGTCCGGTTGCGTGCCAGGCGTGCCTGATTCTGCTCAAACTCATCCAGGGTAATGTACCCCTCATGATGTTCCGGCAGATGAACACGCCAGTCCGCCTTTGGCACCGCCTTCATGTGCGTGCGCACATCCCCCTGGGGCGTGACGTGCTTGCGGTACTGGTAACGGCCAAAGACATAGACTCCCGCATATGACGGATTCCTGATCAATCCGAGGACGCGCCCGTGGCTGAGTCGCCCCCAGATGAGCTGGCCCGCCCAGGCTCGGCCGTAGGCGCGCTTGGGAAAGCGCAGGCCATCTTCGGCGAAGCGCTTGACGACGGCGTACGCGCTACCGGTTTCGCGGAACAGCCGAAACGCCAGTTGAACGGCGCCGCGCACCTCGTCGTCGGGATCAGGGGCGATGCGTCCTTCATCGTCGTAGCACAGGCCGACTGGAAGAGGAAACCGCAATTCTCCCTTCTGCGCCTTGTTGAGTTTGCCGCCCTGGAGGCGCCCGCGCAAGAAATGTAGCTCCGCCTGCGCCATCGTTCCCTTGAGGCCCAGCAGCAGTCCATCGTTGAAGTCGCCCGGGTCGTAGCAGCCGTCGGCGTCGATGACCAGGGTATGGGTTAGCGCGCACAACTCCAGCAGCCGGTGCCAGTCCAGATTCGAGCGCGCCAGCCGCGACACCTCCAGGGCAAACACCGCTCCCACTTGCCCCATCGAGACATCCGCTACGAGCGTCTTGAAATCCTCGCGTCCCGCCATCTGTGCGCCCGACTGACCGAGGTCCCGGTCCAGGGTGCGGATCGCCGTCTCCGGCCATCCCAGTGCCAGCGCCTTGTCCTTCAACGCATACTGGCGCTCGGTGCTCTCCTGATGGTGGCGCACCTGGGCCAGCGTGCTTTGACGGATATAGATGTACGCCGGCCTGCTGTGATGCTGTTGTGTGATCGTGTTCATTGACGTTCTCCTCGATCGGCGCCAACTCGAAGCCGGCCGCAAGCCAGGCCTCGAGCATATTGGCGATGAGCACGCCGGCAAATTGCGGATCGATGGAGATGGTGAGCGGCGACGGCTGGCTCACCGGGTCCTCTTAGAGCGCCTCGCGGCGGCGTAACAGTTCGCGGTTGATCTCGCAGATCTCTTCGATGATCTCGCGGAGCCGGTGGAAATTCGCCAGACGTTGCACCACGTCGGCATGATCGGCCTGTGGCACGTAATCCATTTGCGGACGACGGCCTGGAAAGCTCACGGAGAGGTAGTACTTGGGGCCATGGCCGGGGCCATCCGCGCACTTGCAGCCGGGTTTGCCACAGCGCTTGTAGCGTTCGATGAGCGAGCCCCTCAGCAGCGTGTCCAGCGCCGGCATTTGCCGCAGCAACTGGGCGCGTCGTTTGCGTAGGGTGGACGACGGAATATCTTCCATTGGCAGACCACGTCATTAACTGGTCTGATAGTAGGTCATGAATGTCCATTGATCAAGCTCCCCTGATCGACGAATTCGTGGAAGATGACGCGGTGAGCTGCTCGACCAACGCGATCAGCTCCAGCAGCATGCCGGGATCGAAGTAACACGCCGGGGCTTGCGGATCGGCACCCGGCGTGCCCCAATCGGTCCATTCGCGGGGGATGCTGAAACTGCCGCGCTTTGCATGACCCACAATCAGCGTTTCGATACCCGAGACGCGTCGCGTCTTCAGCACCGGGAACCGTTGGCCCTTAAGCGGATGAAATGGATGACAGATCTCCGCCCAACCCAAATGCTCGTTGAGCACGTGTGCAGTTCGCGCTGACCGTCCCGA
>NZ_JBNDMQ010000091.1:0-2521 GCF_050436665.1 Paraburkholderia sp. EB58
GGCGCACGCATACGCAGTGACGGCATGTCATGCGGACGGCCGGCGCGTGCGCATGACACGCGCTGAATTGCGCGAACGCGTCGCGCGTCTTGCCGGTGCGCTCGAACGGTTAGGATTACGCAGCGGCGAACGTGTTGCCGCGGTCATGCGCAATGACGAGAATGCCGTGATTGCCGCGCTTGCAGTTGCCGCGCTTGGCGCGACCCTCTCGACTGCGGCGCCGGACATGGGCACCGATGCGCTGCTGGACCGCTTCGGGCAGTTGTCGCCCAAGCTGCTGCTTTCGCACACGGCAACGTTGCCATTCGATGTGGGCACGCCACTCCCCGTGAAGATCGCGGAACTCGCGGCAGGGCTGGGTTCGCTGGAGGGCATCGTGAGCCTCGACGACGGGCCGTTGCCCGGCGACGTGAAGCAACCGGTCCTGTCGCTCAACGAACTGGTCGCCGGTGCTGACGCTGCGCACTTCGTCTGGCGGCGTTTCCCGTTCAATCATCCGCTGTTCATCATGTTTTCATCGGGGACCACGGGCAAGCCAAAGTGCATTGTGCACGGGGCGGGTGGCACGTTGATCGAGCACCTGAAGGAGCACCGCCTGCACAGTGACTTCCGTGACGGTGACAAGCTGTACTTCCATACGTCGTGCTCCTGGATGATGTGGAACTGGCAGTTGTCTTCACTCGCATCCGGTGTCGAGATCGTCACGTACGATGGCCCGCTGGCGAGCGTCGATATCCTGTGGCGGCTGGTTGCCGATGAAGGCGTGACCGTCTTTGGCACCAGTCCGGCTTACCTGAAAATGTGCAGCGAAGCGAAGCTCGAACCGGCGCGGCAATTCGACCTGCGCAAGCTGCGCGCGATGATGTCGACCGGCGCCGTTCTATTCGACGCCCAGTACGACTGGGTCCGCGACAATGTGAAGCCGCTGCCGTTGCAGTCCATTTCGGGCGGCACGGATATTATCGGCTGCTTCGTGCTCGGCAATCCTGATTTGCCGGTCTACGCCGGAGAAGCGCAATGTAAGTCTCTGGCACTGGACGTTTGCGCATGGGACGCCGGTGGTCCGACGGACCTCGTCGGTGAACTGGTCTGCAGAAATCCCTTTCCGTCACGTCCGTTAGGCTTCTTCGGTGACACGGACGGCTCGCGCTTTCATGCTGCGTATTTTGCTGCGAACCCGGGGGTGTGGACCCACGGCGATCGCATCGAATTCTCTTCGCGTGGCGGCGCGCGCCTGCATGGCCGCTCCGACGGTGTGCTCAATGTGCAGGGCATCAAGGTTGGCCCGGGCGACATCTATCGGATCATCAGCGAGATACCGGGCATCCACGAAGCGATGGTCGTGCAGCAACGGATTCCGGCTGACGGTACGCCGTGGGGCAATTCGGCGCAGGCAGGCGACCAGCGCGTCGTACTGTTGCTGGTGCTGGAGCATGGCCTGGCATTGACGGGACCGCTCAAGGCCCGGGTACGCCGGGATCTGGCGCGTGGCGGCTCGCACGCGCATGTGCCCGATGTCATCGTGCAGGTCGACGAATTGCCCGTCACGCACAGCGGCAAGCTGTCGGACGCGGCCGTACGCAACGCCTTGAACGGCTTGCCGATTGGCAACGCCGCCGCGCTACGCAATCCTGCCTGTCTGGACAGAATCCGCCATCACCCGGGCCTTGCTGTCACCGCACGAGGGCCGGCACCGGCTGTCGAATCGCGCGGGGACCTCGAGCATTTCCTGCAGGGGCTTTGGGAGCGCTTGTTCGACTTCAGTCCAATCGAGCGGGATGCCAACTTCTTCGAACTCGGCGGCGATTCACTGCTCGGAGCCGCGCTGGTCGCGGAGATTGAACAGGCAACCGGCCGCACGATCTCCCTCGCGACGCTGCTTGCCGCGCCGACGATTACCCGCCTCGCTGCCGAGCTCCGTGCCGACGTGGCAACGCCCGCGTCGCAAACCATCGCGCCGATGCGCGCTGGAAACGGCAATCCCGTGTTCGTGCTGCATTCCATCACCGGCTCGGTGATGGAAAGTTCGAGGCTGGTTGGCCGGCTCCAATGCCCACGTCCGTTCTACGGTTTGCATGCGCGTGGTCTTGGCGGCGATGTTGCGCCGCAACGCAGCGTGGAGGAAATGGCGGCCAGTTATATCGCTGAAATCCGGCGCGTGCAGCCGGAAGGTCCGTACTCGCTCATCGGTTACTCGTTCGGAGGCATGGTCGCCTTTGAAATAGCGCAGCAACTGAATCGCGCGGGCCATGCCATCGAGCTGTTGTGCCTGCTCGACACCTATGTCAACGAACGGTATCTGCCGTGGCCGGACAGGCTGCAGTTTCAGTTTGACTATGTGGGCCGGCAGTGGCGGGCGCTCTCCGGGCTGCAGCGCGACAAGCAGGCGCTGTACATATCGCACAAGCTGTCGGCCGCAGTGGATCGGATCCGGATGCGCTTCGGCTATATGGCGCGCACGCCGGCTGCAGACACCGCAGGGCTGCCCGCGACACTGCTGTACGTGCGCGAGGCAATGCGT
>NZ_JBNDMQ010000092.1:0-2460 GCF_050436665.1 Paraburkholderia sp. EB58
GGTTTCCTGCCGTTTCGTTCCAGGCAGTATTGTATGGACCCGAGGGCTTTTGCGACAGCCTCTGAAGGGACGGGTTTGACGCGCACTCGATCAAATTGCGGGAACAGAGTTGCTGCCCCAGTCTGGACCATGACGATCCGCGAAATCATGTCGGTCGTGGACTTAACGCGCCATTGTTGATGGCTTGCTGACCAGTTTGGGGCAAGTCGCGAATCTATCCAATATGCATTACTAAAAAACTGAGATTTGTCCCCCTCAAATCGAGCTTTGCGCATTGACGGGCGCGACGCGCACGTGATTGGCCTGCTGCGCCCACCTGCTTGTCGGACGCGTCACATCCGGCGGCCGCACGATGGACGCCGAGGGACACGCGTGACCTTCGGTCGCGCATCCGCTCTAGCCCAGATCCCAAACAGAAAGGGCACGACGCCCTTTTCTCAATCGCATGATCCGCATCATGCATCCCCTCGTACCGGCTCGTCACGTCCTCCGTATACGTGACGGAACTGCGCTCGCGACAAACTCGAAGGTTATTGTAGGGAAAGAAAATTATAATGACGCGGTCCATTCACTTTCGGATTGGCCGCATGATGTGTCCCTCTCATGCCGCGCAAAAGCATTGGGCGTCCTGCCCTTCTGGCATCAGACCACTGCTCCGCTCAAGCCGATCCATCGAATTCAGCCATGCATACTCAGTTCCGCTTTTCCTCCGCGGCTTTCGTGCTTGCGCTAGCAAGCGCACTGTCTGCGTGCTCGACGCCGAAGCCGCTTTACCAGCAAGAACAATTCGACGCAGGCGATAGCCCCTATATGCACAAGTTCGCCGCGAAGGCGGAGCCCGCTTGTGAAGCCGCCCGCCGTGCGTTGCTCAGTCAGGGATATATCGCCAGTGCGACGAAAACCGATTCAGTCGATGGCTCGAAAAATTTCCAGCCCACCAGCGATTCGCACGCGGTGATCGAAATCCACGTGGTCTGCACAACCGACGACCCCAAAAGCACCAGCAGTACGGCGTACGTGAACGCGGTGCAGGATCGCTATGCGCTGAAGAAGAGCAATACGTCGGCGAGCGTCGGACTGAGCGTTTTTGGATCGCTGTCTCTGCCTATCGGCTCGAGCGATGACTCGATGGTGAAGGTTGCGAGCGAGACAATTCCTGCTGGCGTTTTCTATCAGCGTTTCTTCACGCTAGTCGACCATTACCTGAAGGTTGACCCCGCCCAGTCTGCGACAGTTGACGCCGCTGCGACGCCGAAGGAGGCGCTGCCATCGATGAACGACGCCGTGCCGCCGATCGGAGAAACCCTGCCAGATAGTGATCCGGAGAAGCCGACGAGCGGCGAGTAGGCGTCGACGGCATCGCGCGCTCGAACCTGGGCTCGAGCCGCGTTTCGTCCGCTCACTTTCCCCGTTGCATCCGGCGACGAAGACGCGAACAGCCGGAGTGCGATGTTGCCGCACTCGGACGAGCCGGAGCGACGTTTCGTGGCGCAAAGCAGCCGCGTATGCATCCCCCCACATCACGTGCAGAAATTGCTCGGTCGCGAGAACCACGCCATCGAGTTGCAGCGTCCCGTCGGGCCACCGCCGCGCGCAGATAGTCCGAAAACGAGCTCCATGCCGCGGTCTGCCCGGTTTGTCGATGCGCTTTGATCGGAAGCAAGCCGTGCTGTTCGATCATGTCCCAGCCATGTGCCAACGTCCTCCGGGCGGAACCCCACCTTTTCGAGCGCGCTCGGGGCGGACTCGCATCGAGCACGCAGTCGCTCAGCTGAAAACCACCGTAACGCGCCATTGTTCAAGACCGCCAGTTTGCAAGCGGATGATTTATAAAAAAATATATCTTTCCCGCCGGAAAGCATTGTCCGACCTCGGCAAATCAGGCGTTCGTCTTTACGGTAGCGCTTAACACGCTTGACGCGCGACATAGCTTTAACGCTTCTCAGGCTATCGCGCGATGCGGTACGAGTTGTTCGATGAACTGGACCATAGGGGCCGGTTCAGCGGCGATGCGCATCTGACCGACAGCCCTGGACTCACGCGTTCGCAAATCTCAGCGTGGCCACCGCCTTCTCGCTACGCACTAAGTCGTGCCCAAAGATCCTTTATCTCCGGGCTTTCGCCCTCCGGCTGCTCCGAAGCTCGACGGGTCGCGGACCAAAGATCGAGTATCAGTTTCGCCCTTTCGAGCGCCTCGTGTTGCATTTCCGACAGACACCGATCCGTGTCGGGCAGAACGACCGATAGCTCTACCGATTCCGGAGTGTTCGTACCCGTGTAGACCACCTGTGGCTCTTTTAAAAGCGCAGTGGCTAATGCGGCTCACGAGGCATGCGGATTGAGTGCTGAGAAGTCGAGCTTGCCTGCGATGAGGAAGAGCACGGTACGCATGGTTTTGAAGCTGGCGTATCCCCGTGCCTTACGCTTGGCGGCCTGAAACAGGCCGTTGATGGCCTCAAT
>NZ_JBNDMQ010000093.1:0-2359 GCF_050436665.1 Paraburkholderia sp. EB58
TTCCACATCCTATGGCCGATTCTAACCATCAGTCTCTCAGCCTTCCTGCTGGTGGTTGAAGTCCTCTGGGTTCGAACCAACGAAGTGGTCTGGTACCGTCACGCACGCTTCTGGAGCAAGCTTCTTGTTCTCAATTTCGCCGTGGGCGTGGTGAGCGGCATCCCAATGGAATTCCAGTTCGGTACCAACTGGGGACCGTTTTCCAACTACACCGGCGAATTCTTCGGCAACATTCTCGGCTTTGAGGGCGCCATGGCGTTCATGCTCGAAGCGGGCTTCGTCGGCATCATGATGCTCGGGTGGGAACGGGTGCCCAAAGGCGTGCACCTCTTTGCTACCGGCATGGTCGCGCTGGGCTCAACGCTCTCGGCGTTCTGGATCATGGTGGCCAACTCCTGGATGCAGACGCCCGCCGGCGTGGAAGTGGTCGACGGTAAACTGGTGGTCACCGACTACGTCAAGGCGATCTTCACTCCCGACATGCCGTGGGGCGTGTCGCATATGTGGTTCGCCGCGCTCGAAACCGGACTGGTCGTGATCGCGGGCATTTCCGCGTACTGCCTGCTGAAGCGCCGCAACCCGGAATTCTTCGTGCGCTCGTTCAAGGTCGCACTGGTGTGTCTGGCCTTCGTGGCGCCCGTCCAGATCTGGCTCGGCGATTCCAGTGGCGTCGATGTCTTCGCCACGCAGCCTGCCAAAGGCGCAGCGATTGAAGGCCACTGGCAGACCAATGCACCGGGTACCGGTGCATCCTGGTCCCTGCTCGCATGGCCGGATAAAGCCAAGCAAACCAATGACTGGTCTCTCGAAATCCCCGGACTCCTGAGCGTGCTCGGCACGCACACGCTGCACGGCCAGGTCAAGGGTCTTGCCGACATCCCGGTTGCCGACCAGCCCCCGATGATCCCCTTGCTCTATTACGCGTTCCGCGTCATGGCGGGAATCGGCTTCCTCTTCATGGGGCTGGCGTTCTGGACCGTCTTCGCAATGCGCAAGGCACGTGGCCGCCTCGACGCGCTGCTAGCCCAACGCAAATTGCTGCTGGCATGGGTCCTCGCCATTCCGCTGCCGTATATCGCTGTTGAATGCGGCTGGATCGTGCGCGAAGTCGGCCGTCAGCCGTGGGTCGTCTACGGCCTGCTTCGCACGCAACAGGCTGCCTCCAACATCCCGGCAACCGCCATCACCGGAAGCATGATCATGTTTGCCACGTTCTACGCGATCCTGATCACCTCGTTCTTCGTGTTTGCCCGCCGCTGGTTGAAGAAAGGCCCGGACCTCACGCTGATGCCCCCGGCTGAGATTACTCCGCGCAATGCCTCTCACGCCTCGATTGAATACTAGGACCGACGTCATACCCGCTTAAATTCACCCAGATAGGTACTGCAATGAATCCAGCTTCTACCGAGAGTTTATTAAGTCACGCGTGGTTCGGCCTGATCGGGTTGATGCTCGTGCTTTACGTCATCACCGACGGCTTTGACCTGGGCGTCGGCATCCTCACCCTGTTTCGCTCCAGGGAGTCCGAACGCAATCTCATGATTCAATCGATCGGCCACGTCTGGGACGCCAACGAAACATGGCTTGTCGCACTCGGAGGCGCGTTATTCGGCGCGTTTCCGTCCGCGTACTCCATGATCCTGTCCGATCTGTACGTGCCCATCATGGTGCTGATCGCGAGCATGATCATGCGTGGTGCAGCCATCGAGTTCCGGCACGCCGCGACGAGCAGCAAGCCAGTCTGGGACCGCATCTTTGGCCTGGGTAGCCTGCTCGCGGCAATCTGCCAGGGCGTGGTCCTCGGAAAGATTCTCACGGGCCTGGTGCCCGGTCATCTGCATATGAGCTTCGTCGCGGTCACCGCCATTGGCGTGGTGTCGGGATATGCATTGCTTGGCGCAACCTGGCTGGTGAAGAAGACCACCGGCAGCCTGGAACAGACCGCACGCCGCTATTCGATCATGGCCGTATTTACCACCATGGCCGCTGCGGTCATCGTCTCCGCGGGAACGCTGGTCATCAGCCCGGTCGGCATCAGCCGCTGGGACCAAAACGGCGTCTTGCATGTTCTGATTGGACTCGCTGTGCTCGCAGCTCTCGCTTTCTGCTACATCCTGTACTCGATTTTTACGGGCAGCGAGCACGGTCCCTTTGCCGGTGCATCCGTCATGTTCGTTGCGTCCTTCGCGGGTCTGGCGATCAGTCTCTTCCCGTATATTGTTCCCGGTCAGTTGACGGTGGCGGCGGCAGCGTCGGATAGTTCGACGCTCACCTTCATGCTGTTCGGAATCGGCATCGTCTTCCCGATCATGGTCGGCTACAACCTGTACCAGTACCACCTGTTCCGCGGCAAGGTCGT
>NZ_JBNDMQ010000094.1:0-2081 GCF_050436665.1 Paraburkholderia sp. EB58
TCTGGTTGAGGCCAATGTCCCTTACGCCGCGTTGGTGCTCGATCGCGTGCTAAGCGGAGAGGTGCAGTCGCGAGCGCATTAGCCTACCGGATATCCGGTGGCGGCGAACCAGGCTTTGGTAAAACGTGGGACGCAACGAGGGTTTTGTCGCAGTAAGGCTCGCGGAGGAAAGTTGATTGATATGAACAGTACTGCTTATGTTGCCCGTTCGTAGAATTGATCAGCGGCGCATGGATGGGTTCCGCGAGCACACTTCATCTGTCCAGCCATTCCGGGCGATCGATTTCTCAAAGTAGCGCCCGGCGAGAAAGTCGATCGTGTCGCCGTCCTTGTCGACTGCCCGGTAAAGATATCGCGCCAAGGATCCGATCCTATGCGCCGCCGCCCCAAGGCGTTCAGCCACCGCCGCCGCCGAGTTGAGGCTGACGCGCGCACAGGCATCATGAAATCGGACCGCGACGCTCCTAAGAGGCGTGGTCGTCCGTAGACTCCGCCCGAACGACACACCAGCCATTGCTATTCACACGAATCGGCGGGGTCGGCTATTCCATCTTTCGCGCAGCCCCTGATGCTGCGAAAACGGATCGGGAAGTTCGCTGGCGCGGCGGCGGTTTTGCGCCGGAAATATTCCCGACTCCGCCACGGCAAACTTTAACTTCGCCCGATTGGAATATAGCGGCTCCGCCAGACGTTTATTAATGGCGTTGATGCTGGATGTTTCGAGCCCATTCGGCTGTACCTGGATGTCGTTTCGCAGGCGGACGGCCGCGTTATGCCAGAGGCCTCGACCCTGTCCCGCTTGCTTGAGACTGGGTTTCGAGACCGGACGGATGGGCAGGCCGGTTGAGGCGCGGCCCGGAGTTTATGAAACGGTCCAAACAGGATGCGTTATGCCAACTTTTTCCATCATTGTCCCGGCCTACAATGTGCAGGACTATATCGAGGAAGCGCTGACGAGTATCGCGGGGCAGTCGTTTGTCGATTTCGAGGCGATTATCGTGGATGACGGGTCCACGGACGCCACCGGCGCGATTGCACAAGTCTTCTGTGTACGCGACTCACGGTTCAGATATATCCACCAGCCAAACCGTGGGCAGTCCACTGCGCGCAATGTGGGCACGGCAGTCGCGAGCGGCACCTATCTGTATTACATGGATAGCGATGACATCATCGACGCGGACACTTTGGACCTCTGCTTTCGGGAATTTACCAGGCAAGACATAGACGTGGTCATGTTCGAGGCCTCGGCCTTTCCAGTCGACGCGCCAACGTACAAGCGGGAAGAGAATAGCTACCTTCGACCGGTGGGAAAGTCGCCTCTATGGTCGGAGGAATTTGTCATCGAGTCGCTGCGCCAGAAGCGATACTTCGTATCGCCATGTTGCCTGATCGCACATCGCTCGGCTGTTGGGGAGTTGCGCTTTATCGACGGCATCGTGTATGAAGATAATCATTTTTTTGTGGCCTTGCTGCTGGAGAAAAGGCTAAGGGTTGGCGTGCTGAACCAAAGGCTGTTTAAAAGGCGGCTGCGGTCGAACTCCACCATGTTCGAGAAGAAAACGCTCCACCATTACAACAGCATGTATCGGCTCGTTCACGAAATGTCAGAGTTGTCGTTTGGTGCGCTCGAGCCGCCGGAGCGTGCGAAGATAAGGAACAAAATCATGGGCAAGACGCTGGGCGATCTGCACTTTGCCAGCTCGCTCGTCGGCCCTGACATAAAGATGAGAATAATGAACGTGGCTGCCACGTGGCACGTCGCGACCCATATCTCACTCCGGCTATTCACGGCCAAACGCCTTCTGCTTGCGCTGGTGCCCGAAATCTACAGACTCCAGACGCAGGCACGATTCAACCCTATGCTTGAGGAGGGCAACATGAGGCGTCTGGAAGCCGGCGTGGGTGTCGGTGCTGCACCGATCGCGACGGAGCCGGTTTGCCGTCCTTCGCCGGAACGCACTGCAGCGTCGCAAATGAGTGCGTTTGCGGTTGCCCTGCAGGCGCATTGTGGCGAGACGCCGGGAGACTACCCGGCCCTCCACGCGCTGTCGGTAGCGCAGTACAGGACGTTCTGGCGGTGT
>NZ_JBNDMQ010000095.1:0-2009 GCF_050436665.1 Paraburkholderia sp. EB58
CGGCGGCTTCTGTTCGTCCAACATGGCCGCCGGGATGATCTATACGATGGGCGGCTCGTTCTGGGAATTCGGCGGCCCCGATCTCGATAGCGCCAGGCTGTTCTTCATGATCGGCACCGCCGAGGACCATCACTCGAATCCGCTGAAGATCGCGCTGTCGAAGTTCAAGCGCGCCGGTGGCCGTTTTATCGCCATCAACCCGATCCGCACCGGCTACGCGGCGATTGCCGACGAGTGGGTACCGATCCGCCCCGGCACGGACGGCGCGCTCTTCATGGCGCTGATTCATGAACTGCTCAAAACGGACTCGTACGACCATGAGTTCGTCACGCGTTACACCAACGCCGCCGAACTGCTCGACATGAATGCCGATAGCGACGCGTTTGGTTTGTTCGTGCGCGAGCCCGGCCTGCCCGAACTCAATCCGCTGTTTCCGCAAAACCACCTATGGTGGGATCGCAAGACCCAGCGCGCGGTGCGTCATCACACGCCGGGAGCGGAACCGGCCCTTGACGGAAACTACACGCTCGACGACGGCACGCCGGTCACGCCGTCGTTTGCATTGTTACGCGAACGGATGGCCGAAAGCACGCCGGAGTGGGCCGCCGATATCACCGGCATTCCCGCTGAGACGATCCGCCAGCTCGCGCGCGAGATGGCGGACGCGGCGCGCGACCACAAGATCACCTTGCCGATCCAGTGGACCGACGCATGGGGCCAAACCCACGATACGGTCACCGGCAATCCAATCGCCTTTCACGCGATGCGCGGACTCGCGGCCCATTCAAACGGCTTTCAATCGATCCGCGCGCTGGCGGTGTTGATGTCCTTGCTCGGCACGATCGACCGGCCTGGCGGCTTCAGGCACAAGTCGCCATATCCGAGGGCGGTACCGCCCTCGGCCAAACCGCCGAATCACCCTGACGCCGTGCAGCCGAATACGCCGCTTGCCAACGGGCCGCTCGGCTGGCCGGCCGCACCCGAGGACCTGTTCATCGACGACGCCGGCGGACCTGTCCGGATCGACAAGGCGTTCTCGTGGGAATACCCCCTCGCCGTGCACGGGTTGATGCATAGCGTGATCACCAACGCATGGCGCGGCGATCCTTACCCGATCGACACGCTGCTGATTTTCATGGCCAATATGGCGTGGAACTCCTCGATGAACACGGTCGAAGTCCGCAAGATGCTCGCGGACAAACACGAGAACGGCGAATACAAGATTCCGTTCCTGGTGGTGTGCGACGCATTCCAGTCGGAGATGACCGCGTTTGCCGATCTGATTCTGCCGGACACGACCTATCTGGAGCGGCACGACGCGATGTCCGTGCTCGATCGGCCGATCTCCGAGTTCGACGGTCCGGTGGATTCCGTGCGGGTGCCGGTGGTTCCGCCCACCGGCGAATGCAAACCGTTTCAGGAAGTGCTGATCGAACTGGGGAGCCGGCTGAAGCTGCCTGCGTTCACCACGAAAGAGGGCACGCGGAAGTTCCGCGACTATCCGGACTTCGTCATCAACTTCCAGACTTCGCCGGATTCCGGCGTGGGCTTTCTAATAGGATGGCGCGGCAAGGATGGCGACAAGGCGCTGGTGGGCGAGCCCAATCCCAAGCAGTGGGAGCAGTACGCCAGCCACAATTGCGTGTTCCATTACAAGTTGCCAGAGACGCTGCAATACATGCGCGGCGTCAACGGTCCGTATCTGAAGTGGGCAGTGGAAAACGGCTTTCGCAAGTTCGACACGCCGATCGTGATCCAGCTTTACTCGGATGTGATGCAGAAGTTCCGCCTCGCCGCGCAGGGCAAAACGGCGGGGCGTCAGCCGCCCGATCATCTGCGCGAGCGCGTGGCACGCTATTTCGATCCGCTGCCGTTCTGGTACGAACCGCTCGAACTCGCCGCCACTGACCGCAAACGCTTCCCGCTGGCTGCCGTCACGCAGCGGCCCATGGCGATGTATCACTCATGGGACTCGCAAAACGCGTGGCTGCGGCAGATTCACGGCGAGA
>NZ_JBNDMQ010000096.1:0-1964 GCF_050436665.1 Paraburkholderia sp. EB58
CCGAAGTTCCAGTGGCGACTGGGCGAGTTAGCCCTTGTGCCACATGCACTCGGGTTGAGTTCGGGGTTCCGGTTTCTGTCTACGGGTAGATCTGTCTGATCAGATCGAGGGCGTGATGCTGCGTCACGTTGGGCGTGGTGATGATGTCGAACGTCGGCGCCTCGGGGCCGACCCCGGGCGTGCGGCAGGTGTTGCGCACAATGCTGCCGAGTTCGGCCATCAGCGTGGAGAAGCTGTGGACGGGCGTGCCATCCGCCACGGTGCGACTCACCACCTTGTCCTGCGCCTGCTGCGAGCGCTGTGCCGGCGCCACGGGGTCACGCGTGGCCTTGGCGGCCTGGTCGGTGTCGGCGAACAACAGTTCACGCCAGGCTTCGCGCATGTGCCATTCCACGTAATACGCGAGCATGCACAGCAGAATGTGTGCGCGCACCCGATCAGCCGTGCGGTGGTGGATTGGTCGCACCTTCAGGTCCACCGTCTTCAGGCTGCGGAAGGCCCGCTCGACGTTGGCCAGCGCCTTGTAGTTGCGCACGCAGTCGGCCGCCTCCATGCGCGCGGCCTCGACCGAGGTGCGGATGATGTAGATGCCGTCCAGCGCGGCCTCCGCGGCGATCGCCTCGTGCTTGCGCGTGAACGAGAAGCTCCCGTCGCTGATCTGCAGTTCAAAGTGTTTGGCCATCTTGTACTGGTTGACCACCTTGCCCACGCGCAGCCCAATCGCATCGGCGCCCTTGAGCCTGCCCGCATCCACGCGTTCCTTGATCTGCTGCAGGTTCTTTTCGGTGGCAGCGAGCAGGTCCTGGCGCTTGTGCGCGCGCAGCGCCGCGAGCTGCGGATTGCGACACGCCACCAGTCGCTCGCCGGGATACTCCGGCGAGGCGATCTCCATGAGGTTGCGCTCATCGAACAGCCCCAGTTGCAGTTGGCCCTGCTCGACCAGTGTGCGGATCGACGCACTCTTCAACGCCGTGATCCAGTCGATGCCCTGCGTCTCGCGCAGCTCGTTGATGGCCTTGCTGGAAATCATGCCGCGATCGCCAACCATCACCATCTGCCCGACGCCGAAGCTCTCGCGCAGGCGCTTCACCTCGGGCAGGAAGGTGCTGCTGTCGGCCACGTTGCCTTCATGCACCGACACCGCCACCGGGCAGCCCCGTGCATCGGTGAGCAGTCCGTAATTGACTTGCAGCAGCCCCTTCTTGCCGTCGCGGTTGTGGCCCAGTCGAGCCAGCGGGCAAGTGCTCCCCTCGAAGTAGCTGGAACTCAGGTCGTACAGCACCAGGCCGCCGTCGCTCAAATGCCGCGCGGCGAGCTTCTTCTGGATCGCGTCCTGGCGCGCGAGCAGCCAGTCCATCGCCGCGTACAGATCGTCCTCGTTTGCGTCGGCTACGCCGAAGTCCGTCGCCAGCGTGGTGGTGTGCCACCAACGCGTGGTGGCCAGCTTCGTATGCGGCGCCACGATGCGCGCAGCCACCATCGCCAGTACCCGTTCGCGCTCAGCGGAGGGCTTGCTGCCCAGCAGCGACGCGAAGTCCAGACGCTGCATCGCCAACTCAACGGCGAGTACATGGCCGTGAGCAAGTGAGCCGGTGACCTCGAACGCCTGGCCCAGCGGCACGAACGTCTCGCCCTGCAGCGAGCGGCGAATGATCTCGATCAGCGGCTCGGGCAGATGCGAGAGGTTACCCAGCGTCTCGTTCTTGACCTTGCCGTCCTCGCGGTAGCTACGCCGCAGCAGGTGCGTACGGTACACCTTGCCCTTGTAGGTGCGCGTTGTGGTGACGACGTGAGCGGATCCAGTTCTGCTTGCCATACACAGAATATAGAAAATCCTGCGCAGATTTCAAGGTATTTTAGTGACTACATTTTGTAATCAGCAGGAAGCATTTCGAAAGCGCAGATGCCTTGAAACACGTGGGTTTGCACCCGCTCGGTGGCTTCCTTGGATGGGGGAACTTCGG
>NZ_JBNDMQ010000097.1:0-1956 GCF_050436665.1 Paraburkholderia sp. EB58
CCGAAGTTTGAACACCTGAAACACTGCTGAGCAAGAAGTGGCGCGCCTTTGCGCCATTTTTTGTGTCTTAAATGTTCCCATGTAAATGGTACGTTTTCGACGAGATTTCACCTTGATTTACCGGGTATGTTGTCTATTCTTTAGCCCATGTATATCGAGACCATCCGGAACCGAAACTCCCCACCCGCGATCCTCCTGCGTGAGGGCTATCGTGAGGGCGGCAAGGTCGTCAAACGCACAATCGCCAATCTGTCCCATTGGGATGCACAACTCATCGAGCACTTGCGCATTCTGCTCAAGGGCGGCGTCGCGGTTGAGTCACCCCAGGCGCTGATGAGCATCGAGCGGTCGCTGCCGCATGGCCATGTGGCCGCCGTGTTGGGGATCGCACGGCGCTGCGGCCTGGCCAGGCTGCTTGATCCCGCGCCCGCCCCGGTGCACTCGCTGGTGCTGGCCCTGGTGGTGGCGCGCGTGCTGGAGCCGGGCTCCAAGCTCGCCACCTGGCGTAACTTGCAACCGGAGTGTGCAACTCATTCGCTGTCGCAGGTGCTGGGCCTCGGCTCGTTCGAGGCTGAGCGGCTCTACGCCGCCCTGGATTGGCTCGGCGAGGCGCAGCCGCGCATCGAGCGCAGTCTGGCGCGCCAGCATCTGAGCGATGGCGTGCTGGTGCTCTATGACCTCACCTCGACGTGGGTCACCGGCCGGCACTGCGCGCTCGCCCGCTACGGCTACTCGCGTGACGGCAAACGCGATGACCCGCAGATCGTGTTTGGCTTGCTGTGCGCCGCCGACGGCTGTCCGGTGGCAGTCGAAGTGTTTGCCGGCAACACCGCCGATCCTGCCACGCTGGCCGCGCAGATCGACAAGCTCAAGGAGCGCTTTGGTCTGTCACAGGTCGTGTGGGTGGGGGACCGCGGCATGATCACCAGCGCGCGGATCGAACAGGTGCTGCGTCCGGCGGGCATGAGCTGGATCACCGCGCTGCGCTCGCCACAGATTGCCGAGCTACTCGAGGACCGAGGCCCCTGGCAGCCCTCGCTGTTCGACGAGCGCGGCCTGATCGCGCTAGACAGCGCGCGCTATCCAGGCGAGCGGCTGGTGGTCTGCCGCAACCCGGCGTTGGCCGAGGAGCGCGCCAGAAAGCGAGCCGAGCTGCTGGCGGCCACCGAAGTGGAACTGGCCGCGATCGCGCAGGCCACTGCGCGCACCCGCAATCGCCTGCACGGCCAGGACAAGATTGGCTTGCGCGTGGGTCGCGTGATCGAGCGCTACCGGATGGCCAAGCACTTCGAGCTGGAGATCACCGAGACCAGCTTTACGTTCACCCGCAAGCAGGAACAGATCGATGCCGAAGCCGCGCTTGATGGACTCTATGTACTACGGACCAATGTGCCCAGCGAACGGCTCTCCGACGCCCAGACAGTCCTGGCCTACAAAAGCCTGGCGCAGGTCGAGCGGGCCTTCCGCTCGATGAAGACTGTCGATCTGCACGTGCGTCCGATCTATCACTTCAGCGAGTCGCGTGTGCGCGCGCACGTGTTTTTATGCATGCTGGCCTACTATGTCGAATGGCATCTGCGCGAGGCCCTCAAGCCCCTGCTTCATGACGATGAGGACCTGGCAACGCGGCGTGATCAGCGCCCCAATCCGGTGATGCCGACGCCGCGCTCCGAGGGGGCCAGCGCCAAAGCCGCGCGCCATCGTACCGACGATGCGCTACCTGTGCACAGCCTGCATACGCTCCTGCAAGACCTCGCCACCTTGACTTACAACATCACTTTTACGCCGGTCAATCCACAGGCGAAGATCGTCATCACAACCCGCCCCACACCATTGCAGAGCAAAGCCTTTGCGCTGCTCGGCATCGACCCCGTCTGTTCCCAGTAGCCAACCCCTTCGTCTCGAAAATCTCTCGGCGCTTCAACAGGTTAGATCGGGCGCCGTGTCAAACTTCGG
>NZ_JBNDMQ010000098.1:0-1760 GCF_050436665.1 Paraburkholderia sp. EB58
GCATTGTCGACGAGATTGTTCAGCGCCTCGAACAACAGGCCGCGGTCCGCGTGGATCGTGCCCACGTGCTGCGTGCGCACGACGAACTGGATCGAGCGACTTTCCGCAAGCGGTTCGTATAGTTCGCCCACCTCCTGAACCAGGGTCTCGAGTTGCAATGGGGCAAAGCCTCCGCGCCGCTGCAATGTGCCAATCTCAGAGATGCGCAGCATGGCGCGAAAACGGTCGAGGAGTGCGGTGGTCTCGAGACGGGACCGCTCGACCAGAGTCGACAGTTCTGGGTTGTCCAGTTGCCCGGCGCGTTCCGCAACGCGCACAAGCAGGGTGTGAATGCGGGCGAGCGGCGTGCGCAGGTCGTGAGCAATACCATCGCACGCTCCCTTCACTTCGTTCATCAGACGTTCCACTTCCTCGAGCATGTGATTGACCACCTGCGCCAGCATGTCGATTTCGTCGCGGCCTCCCGCTGGCAAGCGCTGGCCAAGGTCACCCTGTGCGATCAATTGCGTCGCCTGGCGGATCGCTTTCAGACGGCGCATCTGTCGCACGCTCAACGCCAGGCCACCCGCGATGCCCGTGAACATGCAGAGTATTCCGCCGACGATGAGCGCGTTGATAATCCTTTGGCGAACTCTCAGGACGTGGGTAAGGTCACGTGCGAGTACGAGCTTCTCGCCGTTGAGGCGCTGCTCGGCCATGACGCGTACCACCGGCGCTCGCTCCGCGCCTGCAACTGACAAGATGTGGAGCGTGACACCAGTGCGGTTCATCGGCAGATCCGGCGGAAGGACAAGCATGTCACCTGCAATGTGCTGACCGTCGGCCGTAAACAGGCCGTAATAGTTCGAGTGCATGCGCTCATGCTCGATGCGTCGAGAGATGGCGTCTGCAAGATCGCCATGTGGCATCGAATCGAAATAGAGCAGTTGCCAGTCCATTACGACATCGGTTTCGTGCTCCATGGCGCCGGTCACCGCCCAGCCGATGAATCCGATCAGCAGCATGACGGAAAGCGAAAAGATCACCGTATAGACGGTCATCAACCGGAATGTCGTTGAGTGCCAACGTCGCCGCAGGGACAATGGCGCGGGAAGTGTGATGTCCGACACGGTAGCTCTCACGCAAGGATATAACCGGCGCCGCGCACGGTTTCGATCATGGGTTTGACTCCCGATGGATCGATCTTCTTGCGCAGCCGACCCATATGCACGTCAATCAGGTTGGTTCCCGGGTCGAAGTGGTAGCCCCAGACGGCTTCGAAGAGCATGGTTCGTGTGACGGTCTGCCCGGCATGACGCATCATGAATTCGAGCACGCGAAATTCGGTGGGCAGCAGTTCGATGTCCTGCCCATCGCGTCGGACCTTGCGCGAGATCAGGTCGAGTTCAAGCGATCCCACGCATAGGGAGGTCTGCGCCTGAGCAGTTGGCGCCTGGTTACGGCGCAAGAGGGCTTCGAGACGCGCGGTCATCTCTTCGGGATCGAATGGCTTGGTCAGGTAGTCGTCGCCGCCTGCGCGCAGACCGCGTACGCGTTCGTCGACGTCGCCCAATGAACTGAGCATCAGCACGGGCGTAGGAATGCCCACGCTGCGTATGGTGGTCAAAATTGTCAGCCCGTCGATGCCAGGCAGCATTCGGTCCAGTGTAATCAGATCGTACTCGGCGCTGATCGCCCGTACCATGCCCTCGTGACCGCTATCCACCCAGTCGACCGTGTAGCCGCGACTCTGCAGTTCGCGAACGATCTCATTGCCGGTG
>NZ_JBNDMQ010000099.1:0-1621 GCF_050436665.1 Paraburkholderia sp. EB58
GCGGCGGCAAAGAAAGTAGGTGCCGCCCCGCACAGGGGCGAAGCTGATATGACTCCCGGTGTCAATCGGGATCGGTTTTCAGTTTTCAGTTTTCAGTTTTCAAACGCATGTCGTGTCCGAATTTCCTGAGGGCGACGTAGCCAGTAAATCTCGACGGTGGATCACGCTGATATCCGCGGGTTGGTTACCGCATTACAGAGGTCCGCCCAATGAGCCTGCCGCTATCTAATGTCGCAAGTCGGATGCAATCCGTTGCGTAGCTTCGTCGCGGGTTGCTCGTGTGCCGGGGCTGCGCCGCCTTCAGGAAACTCCTCCTCCAGTTGTCAGGGTAAGTCAGAATTACTCAGGTGTCGCGTCATGCCGTGACAACGTCGCGCGGTATGGCAAGCGACATGGCGAGCCGGCTGATGTCCCAGATGAACCCGCTGAGTTCGCGCGCGACCGCGACTACTGCGATGTTCTTCTGCTTGCCGCGCGCGACGAGCCTGCGATAACGCCGGCACAGGCGAACCTGCGCGTCCCAGGCGCGATCAACGATGGGCTTCGGAATGCCTTCGTGCCGGCGCTGGATCTCGGGACTCACGCGGGCCGGGTGCTGGTAGCTCCAGGCCGCCTCGATGAGCAGCTTTCTGGCATAGCTGTTGCCGTTCTTGGTAATGCTGCCCTGACGGCGCTTGTCGCCCGACGAGTGTTCGCTGGGCGTGACACCGAGCCAGGCCATCAGCTGGCGGGGGTGCGCGAAGCGTGACAGATCACCCAGTTCGGCGAGTATGCCCACCGCCGTGGTGAACTGCACGCCGCGCATCGTCTGCAGGGCGAGGACGACCGGATAGAAGCGCCAGTTGACGACCGCCTCGCGCAACGCGGCTTCGAGACGCGCGCATTGCGCGAGACGGTCCTCGATGGTGCGTCGAAGCTCGTCGAACGCCAGTTGCTGCCAAAGGCTGTCGAACGAAAACGCGCTCAGCCAGCGCCGGTGCGCGGGACCCCAGTCGGCGCGGCCCGTATAGCGCACCCCATGCGAGAGCAGGAAGGCCTTCACCCGTTGTCGGGCACGCTTCAGATCGTCTTTGGCGCTCACCCACGCACGTGCCAGATCGCGGAACGCTTCATCGTCCACGGTGGGCACGTACACGGCTGACAGGTCGCCGGCACGCAGCGAGCGCACGAGCTTGACTGCATCGCGTCGATCCGTCTTCACACGTTCACCCGGCTTTCTGGGAATCAGCGACGGTGCGCACACGATGCAGTCGAAGCCTTTCTGCACGAGCTGACGGTAAAGCCCATAGCCGCACGGGCCTGCCTCGTAGACGACGCGTATGCGGCGCGCCTTGGACTGCAGGCGTTTGCACAGGCGATCGATGTCGGCCTGCGTCGTACCGGTCTTGCCGAGCACTTCGACCTCGCCCGGGCCGAGCGCGTAGGCGACCGTGATCGAATCCTTGTGAACGTCCAGACCCACGTACAGCGTGCTATCGTTTTCCATTGCTGGCCTCCGCGTCGGAAATCGCTTCCGGTGTGGCCATGTCCACACCGTGCGGCTCTGGCAATGCTAACCCGCGTTTGATTCCTCACGGCAGGCCAGCCTTTGCCTCACGGGAGTCATACTGCCTAATAGACC
>NZ_JBNDMQ010000100.1:0-1615 GCF_050436665.1 Paraburkholderia sp. EB58
GCAGCGTATTCGAGCCGTTCTGCGCTCGCTGCAGAAAATTCCGGCCCTGGTCCGATCCATGTTTCAACATCCGTCAGTTCGCTACGCGGCGTGATTCATGTCCGCTTACTTTGTTTCGGCTTAGTATATCTGCTTTCCGGGCCGAATTCGCTGAGGATGCCGAAGCGCAGTTCAAAGCGTATTAGAACAATTCACAGGCGTTCTTCAACGACTTCTCGAAGGACGTGCCCCCGGGATACGAGACCGCCCAGGCAACATGGAAGTCATTCGTCAAGACGGCTAACGAGGCTTCCAGCGCCACATATGAAGCCGCAAAAAAGGCTACGAAGCAAGTCGTGAAGATTGCCGAAGGCAATGTGAGCGCTACGTCCCCAGCGTCGATCAGGCGGCGTGGGGAAGTAGTAGCGATTTGACGTCGATCGCCGACATCAAATTCTTCAAGCAAACCGCTGCCCCTTCAAGCCTTCCGTTTCAGCTTTTCTCAATGAGTGAGCCTTCAGAGATCCGCGGCGTCCAGTACTCCCTGGACACCGCGATCACGCAGCATCTCGCGTTAGAAATTCACAGGCAAAGTCGCGCCGGTCGCAACAGTTACTTCGTTAGATTATGCCCAGCATCAGACACGCGGAGCGTTTGGTGCACACTTTGCTGTGCGTTCATATCTCAAGGAAAGAAAAAGCGATTCGACCAGGACTCCTTAAACATTTCTAGCCATTATAAAGACCGTGTTGGAATGCCACACAGCATCGCGGCGCAATCGTGCGCATGGGGGGGGTAGCACAAACTCGTCGCGTGCTCGATATACACCGGCTCAGACGAGCACAAATAATGTACGAATGCCCCCCGGCACAAAGGACCGATTAAATCAGCCTGGCCAGCTGCGCTGTGTGCGTCGCGAAGCTATTTCCCGTTTCCGTGAAGGTATACCGGCTGTCCGACGCGAGCCGATAGCACGACGGCACGAACGTCCCGACAACTGCTCCGCATTCTCCGAGGTTCGGTCCACCGCCACAAAAATATCATCGTCATTTCGGGTGCCCATACGTCGGGACAACATTGTTTTCCTCGGCGACGTTTGGGTAGTTGATCAGGCGGACTCCAAACAGCATCCCACTAGCCACGCTTCGCGCTATTGGCCTTGTCCGGCCATGAGGTTGCATTCCTTCATATCTACGACACCCTGAAGTCGCAGTTGCTATCTGGCCACTCGCCGTGCGGCTGCTGCTCCTCAAACTCGATATGACGGATTCCAAATGAAATTCCTGATTGAACTCGCCGGATACTTTTTCCCGCATGACAATGGCTACCTTTCGATCCTACTGCTTGCAATTTGCGCTTCAGCGTTTAGCTGTGGCATCGTCGCCATAGCGCTATGGATTGCACATGCGCCTCCCTCACCAACGACATCCGACGAGGTACATCGCAGTCGTCAGGAACACTGCGAGAAGGCCTGCGTCGAGTCTCCTCGCAAATAGCTGCACCATACGAATACGCTCGACGGTCTTTTGAAGGATTCGCTTTAGGGAAACGCTGATTTATCAGGCTCGGCGGTCATCGATAAGATAGCCGAGGACGTTGTAGAAAGGAGTTCACGGAACGGACCCATGACGATGCA
>NZ_JBNDMQ010000101.1:0-1552 GCF_050436665.1 Paraburkholderia sp. EB58
CCCTACGCGCTGACGACAGCGATCCTCGGCGGCACGACGGAATTTGTCGCGTTGCGGTTCAAGGCGTCCGGCCATGAGCCGTACTTCTTCTGGTACGTCACGATATGGGCCGCCATTTCCCTGCTCGTCTATCTACGGATGCCCGAAACCCATGTCAGGGGAGCGGCCGCGAGCCCGACTTGCCCTTGCTCTTCGTACCAGCGCCGTTGGCCGACGGGGAGCGCCCCTTGCGTGCGGCGCCTCGTTGCGCTGTGCCGGTCTGCCCGCCACGCCCGGCTTCCATCACGTCCTTGAGGTAGTGCTCTACCACGTGCTGGAACTCCAGCATCGCCGCGTGATGGTCAACCACGCTCGCGTCGTAGCTCAGCGTGACGGCTGCCTTCATAAGATGCTGGACAACCACGGCCCGGAACAAAGCTTCTTCCACGGACAGTCGCGGCGCGAGGACGGCCAACACAGATGCGATTCCTTTGCGCAATCTTTCGCGCACGCCGGTGGCGCCGGGCAGCACGACATCAAGAGCGTCGACCAGCCCCACGAAAGCGGGGTGCGTCGTGCGAAACGCCACGAATAACATCGTCAGCCGGCCCGCAACGACCGATACGTCAAGCAAGGGCACCTTCTCGCTCAGCTGGCCGAACGCTGCTTCAAGCTCGATCACGTACTGCTCGATTAGCGTAACTGCGACCTGCTCTTTCGTCGGAAAGAACTGGTAAAGCGAACCGATCGACGCCCCCGCGCGGGTAGCAATCGCTGTCATCGTCGTTGCTTCGTACCCTCGTTCGGCGAATTCCGCGCCTGCGGCCTCCAGCAACGACGCCACTCGCGCATGTCCGCGGGCGCGGCGCGGCGCCTTCGCCCCGCCCGTATTAGAAGTTGTTGACGTTTGTGAGGACATTCTCATATACTGTTTGTGAGCACCCCCTCACAATACACCAGCGGCTCACCGCTTTCAACGGAAGACCATCATGTTGCAGAAACTTGACCCCAAGACTACCGCTCTCGTTCTGATTGATCTTCAGCAGGGCATTCTCGGATTCGGCAAAGCACCCCGCCCAGGCGCTGCCGCGCTGGCTACCGCAGCAACGCTCGCAAAGCGCTTCCGGGAAGTCAACGCGCCGGTTGTCCTGGTCCGGGTGGGCTGGAGCGCCGACTTCGGCGATGCACTGAAGCAGCCCGTCGATCAGGCCATCGCGCTCCCCGCCGGCGGACTGCCCTCGAACTGGTGGGACTTCCCCGCCGAACTGGCGGTGGAGGAGCGCGACATCAAGATCACGAAGCGCCAATGGAGCGCTTTTTACGGCACCGAACTCGACCTGCAATTGCGGCGTCGCGGCATCGAAACCATTGTGCTCGGCGGGATTTCGACGAACATCGGCGTCGAGTCGACGGCCCGCGCCGCGCACGAGCACGGATACTCGCTGGTGCTCGTCGAGGACGCAATGAGCTGCGGCGCGCCTGAGCATCACCATGCGTCGCTCAATTACATCTTCCCGAGGCTCGGTCTCGTGCGGCAATCCGGCGACGTACTCGAGGCGCTCGCCGGCTGATG
>NZ_JBNDMQ010000102.1:0-1507 GCF_050436665.1 Paraburkholderia sp. EB58
CCATCCCTCCTGAGAAACAAATCCAGTTGCGTATTGTCATGCCGGGGTTGTTGCGGGTTCGAGGCGAAAGCCCAGTGCTGAGGCACGGCGGGTCAGTGCCGCAATGCTGCGCTGACGCTGCTGCTCCTCATAGCGCTGCTGACCCTGGTCAACAAAGGCTTCGCCACGCTTGAGCATGAAGTACACCATGCGCGCGAGCTTGTGTGCCACCGCTGTATTGGCCCGTGGCTTGTCCATGCGGGTACACAGGCGACGGTAAAACGCGCCCAGTGCCGAATCGTTACGCGCCAGACTCATGGCCGCCATCTTGAGGGCCTGGCGTACCCGGTTGGCCGAGCGCCGCGTTCGTGCGTTGAGCAGCTTGCCACCACTGATCTTCGTGCCCGGACACAGGCTGAGCCAGGAGCAGAAATGCTTCACGCTGGCAAATCGGCTCAGGTCCGGCCCCACCTCCGACAGGATCGTGAGGGCGGCCCCCTCGGAGATGCCGTTGATGCGCGTCAGGTCCACTCCGGCCCAGCTGGCCAGGGCCAGGCGGGCATTGAATCCCAACGGGTTCGGGCTGCCACGTTTGGTGGCACCCGTCAGTTCGATTTCATGCCGCTTCAGCGGGACCAGCAATGCTTCGATCTTCGCGTCGCATTCCAGTACCCGCTGCGCCAGACTGTCATACATCGCCAGCGACTGGACCAGCACAAACAGATGCTCTTCACGCCAGTTGCCCTGCAGGGCCCGCATGATGTCCTCTTCGCTGCGCCTGACCCGTGCGTTGCGCAAGGCGGCGAGCACCTGTGGGTCGCGCTCGCCTCGTGCGATCGCCCGGATGATCGCCTGCCCACTTGCGCCCATGATGTCGCTCAGGACCTCGGCAAGCTGGATGTTCATCTGCACCAGAGCCTTGTGCATACGCAGCACCCAGCTCGACTGCTCGGTGAGCAGTACCGCACGCTGGCGTACCACCGCCCGCACCACGCACACCTCATCACCCGGACGCCACGCCGCCCGCAGCAGCCCCAGGCTCATCAGCTTCTGCAGCCACTGGCAATCCTGCACGTCGCTCTTGCGTCCCGGCACGTACTTCATCTGCCGTGCGTCGACCAGCCAGACCGTCAGCCCACGCTGCTCCAGCACCTCGTAGACCGGGATCCAGTACACACCGGTCGATTCGAGCGCCACCGTATCCACCCTGCACGCGAGCAGCCAGTCGGCCATCGCGTTCAGGTCATCGGTCATCGCCCCGAATTCCCGCACCGGCTCGTCATCGGCGTGTCGCGGCACGGCCACCCAATGGCTCGATCCGCCCACATCGATCCCTGCTGCGTTCGGGAATACCTCGTCGTCCTCTCGCTTGCGCATCGGCATGGTCTGCTCCAGAATCGTCGGTGAACGGCAGCGTCATGGGAAGCGTCGAAATTGACTCGATCTCCTGAACGGGATGCGGCTTGCGCCGCTCACCACTGTCGCCGACGATTCCCGGACCACGCTCCACACCGGGCTCCCGCGCAGC
>NZ_JBNDMQ010000103.1:0-1412 GCF_050436665.1 Paraburkholderia sp. EB58
GCGGTCGAAGACGCGCATAAAGGTGCGGGCTACAGCAATGTGATGTACATCCCCTCGGCGCCCGCATGTGCCAAAAACGACGCTTACCTGAAGCGCCAGTTGCCGAGCTTCCTGAAGGGCGAAAGCCCGCCCGATTTCCCGGCTGACCATTTCGAAGTGGATTTCACCGGACGCGCCACAACTGACGACCTGTCACCGCTTGGTAAGGCGCAACTTGGGTTCGACCTGTAGTTCGACAAAAACGTCGTACACGCACGAAACCGAGCACGCATGCGCGTTCGCTCTGGCCGCGAACGCGTCGCTCGATCAATAACGAAAATTCGGAGACTGCAATGAAACGATCACTGACATCGGTTGCAACGGCTATTACGCTGCTCGCGGCCGGAACGCATTCTGTGCTTGGCGCCGAACAGCTTTCGGTACTGCACTGGTGGACCTCCGGCGGCGAATCGAAGGCGATCAGGGTGCTGAAGGACGATATGAACAAACAAGGCTATGAGTGGAAGGACTTCGCCATAGCGGGAGGAGCGGGTGCTGCGGCCATGACAGCGCTGAAGGCGCAGGTCATCTCGGGCAACGCGCCATCGGCTGCGCAGGTCAAGGGTCCCCTGATTCAGGATTGGGCCGATCAGGGTGTGCTGGTGAGCCTGGATCAAGCGGCCACAGACTGGAAAGCGCATTCGCCGGCGCAAATCGACAAAACCATGAAGGCAGGCGGCCATTACGTGGCTGCGCCATTCTCCGTACACCGAATCAATTGGTTGTGGATCAACAAGGCGGACCTCGATAAAGTTGGCGGCAAGGCGCCTACGACCTGGCCGGAGTTCTTCGCGCTCGCAGACAAATTCCGCGCAGCGGGCATCACGCCCGTCGCGCATGGCGGACAACCTTGGCAAGAGATGACCATCTGGGAGACGGTTGTGCTTTCTCAGGGTCCGGAGTTCTACCGCAAAGCCCTGATTGATCTCGACCAGAAAACCCTGACTTCGCCTCAGATGGTGCAGGTGTTCGAGACCGTTCGGAAGATTCAGACTTATTTCGACAAAGGCGCCACCGGCCGAGACTGGAATCTCGCGACGGCAATGGTGATCAACGGATCGGGCGGGATGCAGTTTATGGGCGATTGGGCGAAAGGCGAGTTTGCGAATGCGAACAAGAAGTCGGACGTCGACTATATCTGCGCGCCGGCGCCCGGCACTTCCAATGCCTTCACGTACACGGTGGATGCGTTCGTGTTCTTTCAGCAGAACGGCAAAAAGGAAGCAACGCCGGGGCAACTTGCGCTTGCGAAGACGATCATGTCCCCTGATTTCCAGGAGCAGTTCAGTCTCTACAAGGGTTCTATCCCGGTCCGGCTGGATGTGCCCATGGACAAGTTCGATGGCTGCGCCAAGAAATCACGTGTAGACGAG
>NZ_JBNDMQ010000104.1:0-1391 GCF_050436665.1 Paraburkholderia sp. EB58
GCGCTGTGTCCGCTGCTGACCGACGGCGCGATCGAAGCGCTGCTCACGGCCGGCACCGAAGCGCAGAAACAGGCCTACGTGCCGAAGCTGATCTCCGGCGATTGGACCGGCACGATGAACCTCACCGAGCCGCAGGCCGGCTCGGATCTGGCGCTCGTGCGCACGCGGGCCGAGCCGCAGGGCGATGGTTCGTTCAAGCTGTTCGGCACCAAGATTTTCATTACGTGGGGCGAGCACGACATGGCGAAGAACATCGCCCATCTCGTGCTGGCGCGCACGCCGGATGCACCCGAAGGCGTGAAGGGCATCTCGCTCTTTATCGTGCCGAAGTTCCTCGTCAATGAAGACGGTTCGCTTGGCGAGCGCAACGACGTGCATTGCGTGTCGATCGAGCACAAGCTCGGCATCAAGGCGAGCCCGACAGCCGTGCTGCAATTCGGCGATCGCGGCGGCGCGATCGGTCATCTGATAGGCGAAGAGAACCGCGGTCTCGAGTACATGTTCATCATGATGAACGCCGCGCGTTTCGCGGTGGGCATGCAGGGTGTCGGCGTGTCGGATCGGGCCTATCAGAAGGCGGTTGCCTATGCAAAAGACCGCGTGCAAAGCCGCCCGGTCGATGGTTCTGCCAAGCAATCGGTTTCGATCATTCACCACCCGGATGTGCGCCGCATGCTGGCGACGATGCGCGCCTTGACCGAAGGTTCGCGTGCGCTTGCTTATGTGGCTGCGGCGCATTGCGATATTGCGCATCGTCACCCTGACGAAGCGAAGCGTGCAGAGCATCAGGCAATCTACGAATTCCTCGTGCCGATCGTGAAGGGCTGGAGCACGGAACTGTCGATCGATGTGACGAGCCTCGGCGTGCAGGTGCACGGCGGCATGGGCTTCATCGAAGAAACGGGCGCGGCTCAGTACTACCGCGACGCGCGCATTCTGCCGATCTACGAAGGCACCACCGCGATCCAGGCGAACGACCTGATCGGCCGCAAGACCCTGCGCGACGGCGGAGCAGTGGCGAAGTCGCTGCTGGCCGGAATTGCGCAGACAGTCGAAGCGCTGGGTTCGAAGCAAGGGGCGGCGTTCAAGTCGATGCAGCAGCAGCTTGCCCAAGGACATCGTGCACTAGAGGCCGCGGTGGAATTCGTGGTCGCGAATACGAAGCGCGATCCGAACGCTGTCTTTGCTGGCAGCGTGCCGTATCTGAAGCTGGCGGGTATCGTGCTCGGCGGCTGGCAGATGGCGCGTGCGTTGCTGGTGGCCGACGAGAAGCGCGCGGAAGATCCGTCGTTCTACGGCGCGAAGATCGCGACTGCGCAGTTCTACGCGGAGCACGTTCTGCCGCAGGCGTCGGCGCTGGAAGCGTCGATTGTCAGCGCGAAGGGCGATGA
>NZ_JBNDMQ010000105.1:0-1381 GCF_050436665.1 Paraburkholderia sp. EB58
GGACTAAACCGCTCGCGCGGTAGGGGCTCCGATCCGACGCTGGAGGTGAAGGTCAAGCCGGTCACGCGGTTTATGTTGAAGAGCGAGGCAATCCGCCTCGCTCTTCAACAGGAGCCGAATCATGACCTCCTTACCGGCAAACGTCAGCCCATTGCGCCAACGCATGATCGACGACATGCGCATGCGCCAGCTAGCCCCCAGGACGCAGGACGTCTATTTGCACATCGTGCGTGAATTCGCCCGGTTTCTCGGGCGCTCACCTGACACGGCCACCGTCGAGGACCTGCGCCGCTACCAGCTCTATCTGGTCGATCACGGCACATCGGCCGTGTCGCTGAACCACGCGATCACCGGCCTGAAGTTCTTCTTCACGGTCACGCTCGACCGGCCCGAGCTGATAGTCAGGATGCAACCGGTGCGCGTTCCCCGCATATTGCCCGTCGTGCTCAGTCCCGACGAAGTGCGGCGGCTGATCGAGGCAGCCGGCAACCTCAAGCACCAGACTGCGCTGTCGGTCGCCTACGGTGCCGGGCTGCGCGCGAGTGAAGTGGTAGCGCTGAAGGTCACCGACGTCGACAGCGAACGCATGACACTGCGTATCGAGCAGGGCAAGGGCCGCCGCGACCGCTACGCCATGCTCTCGCCGGTGCTGCTCGAGCGTCTGCGCGTATGGTGGCGCATGGCCCGTGCGCAGGGCAAGATGCTCGATGGTGGGTGGCTGTTTCCCGGGCTCGATCCGCTCGATCAGTTAAGCACGCGACAGTTGAACCGTGCCATTCATGCCGCCGCCGAAGCCGCGCACATCGACAAGCGCGTGTCCATGCACACGCTGCGCCACAGCTTTGCGACACACCTCCTTGAACAGAAGGTGGACATCCGCGTGATCCAGGTGCTGCTCGGCCACGCCAAGCTTGAGAACACCGCACTTTATGTGCAGGTGGCCACCGACCTGCTGCATGAAGTCACCAGTCCACTGGACCGCCTGCCTCCTGGATAAGCCCATACCCTGCAGCATCTCATGCTGGAGGTTGCGGACATCTTCCGCAGCCACGGGCCGGCGTGGCGAGCCACGACACGCCTGAGCCTGGGGCAGCTGAAGGTCATGTCAGCCATCGAACGGTGCCGCACGGCGGCACTGGGCGGACATGTGTTGCGCTGTTCAGGCTGCGCAAGGACAGAGGTGTCCTTCAACTCGTGCCGGGACCGGCATTGCCCAAAGTGCCAGGCCAGTGCCGCACACCGCTGGCTGGAGGCACGCCAGACCGACCTGCTGCCTGTCGAGTACTTCCACGTCGTCTTCACGCTTCCCGCACCCATCAGCGCCATCGCCTGGTACAACAAACGGATCATCTACGGCCTGCTGCTCGACATCGCCGCTGAC
>NZ_JBNDMQ010000106.1:0-1372 GCF_050436665.1 Paraburkholderia sp. EB58
ATAGATCCTATGTGGGCAGGGGACTCGCCGGCGAACTGATATGTAGAATCAGCGCGTCGAGTCCTGTTCAATGGAGAACATCATGCGCACGGATCAGTCGTTCACGACGGGTGCTGAAGAACCAGTGCTGGCGGTGTCATTGGAGCTCGCTGCGGCGAAGTGGAAGGTCGCACTGCACGACGGCCGGCGCGAGAAGCCGGCTGTGCATACGGTCGCCCAGCCCCAGGCTGCGGCGCGCCTACAGGCGGTGCTCGACCTGATCGAGGCGCACAGGCAGAAGTGGTCGCTACCGACGGACATACGCATCGTCGTGAGCTACGAGGCCGGTCAGGACGCATTCTGGATCTGCCGCGCGCTGCAGGCGCGCCACATCGAGTGCTACGTGGTCGATCCGGCAAGCATTCCGGTCGAGCGCCACAAGCGGCGTGCGAAGACCGACCGGCTCGATGCCATCAAACTGGTGATCAACCTGCGCGCGTGGCTGCGCGGCGAGCGGGACCGCATGCACGTCGTACACGTGCCGTCACCGCAGGACGAGGCGTCGCGCCAGCTGATGCGCGATCGCGGGGAACTGCAGAAGGAAGTACTTCAGCATCGCGACCGCATGCGCAAACTGCTGGCCACGCTCGGCTGCTGGGATGAGCTCGACCACAAGGGCTTCGCCAACCGGCTCGTCAACAACGAGGTGCGGTGCCACGATGGCGCGCCGCTACCGCCCGAACTGCGTGAGCGGCTGCTGCGGGAGTGTGAGCGGCTGGCGCTCGTCACGCAGCAACTCGCGGCGCTGGAGAAGACGCGGCAGGCCGCGGTGCCGGCGCACGCGCGCAGGCGAAGTGATGACCTCGCGCGCCTGAAGGGCATTGGCGAAGTGGGCGCGTCGCGCCTCGCGCTGGAACTGTTCTGGAGGGAGTTCAGCAACCGGCGCCAGGTGGGTGCGTGCGTAGGGTTGGTGCCGCAACCCTACGACAGCGGGGAGAGCCACCTGGACCAGGGGATTAGCAAACAAGGCAACCGACGGGTGCGCGCCCTGCTGATCGAGATCGCGTGGACCTGGCTGCGCTACCAGCCGGCCAGCGCGCTGACGCACTGGTTCAACCAGCGCACGCAGGGTACGGGAGCGAACCGCCGTGCGCGGCGCATCGCGATTGTCGCCGTGGCACGGCGCCTCGCGATTGCGCTATGGCGCTATCTGAAGGACGGAGTGATACCTGAGGGTGCACAGCTGAAGGCCATCTGAACCGACAGGTTATTGGTGTAGCGGTGTAGCCACGCAGGGTGTGAAATCCGATGTACGGGACCGTTTGAAGTGAACATGCCCGTCGAGCCCCTGGGTTACTGACGTAACCGATTTTATAGATGGGGCATGTTTCCC
>NZ_JBNDMQ010000107.1:0-1361 GCF_050436665.1 Paraburkholderia sp. EB58
CCGCGGCCCATGTTCACGATGCACTTGCTGTCAGCTCTTGGGAGCCAGGCTAGACGCCATTAAAGCTCTAAAGCAGATTCGATAGCCGATAAACGCAGAGCATCTTCTGCGCTGTCAAAGTCCGATTGATCCGGTCCGGTTTCCGGAGCGCGATAACACAAGGCCATTTGCATGCGCGCCGCTTGCCGGTACTCGCTAGCGGAGGCCGAAAGCCGTCGGCGAAACAGTTTCGCCAGTGTCATTCCGCTGCTAAAGCCGCATCGCCGCGCGATCTTGTCGATCGGGAGCTGCGTCGAAACAAGCAATTGACAGGCACGATCGAATCGCACCTTGACCAGATAACCTGTCGGGCTCATGCCTGTCACCTCCTTGAACTGCCGGGAAAGTGTCCGTGTGGTCATCAACGTGTACGCGCATACGTCCGCGACCATAATCGGCCGCTCAAAGTTCTCTGCGATCCATCTGGCGGCTTCCTCCGCCCTCGACCGGTTGCTCTCGTCCACTTCGCCGACGACCGCCGACAGCCAACGTCTCGCGCCTGGCACGATGCGTTCGCCGACCTTGCGAGCCGCCGCTCGGCCCAGATCGCGCCCGACGATTCCCAGTGCTGTCGCCAGCGCAGCATTACGTTCGAGGACGCCGTTCTCCGCGCGCGTGGGACTCTCGATGCCAGCATCGGGCCGCATTGCGTCCGAGAATGCCGAGTGTCGACGGGAGAGGTCATTCCGGTGTTCCTGTGCGTCCAGAAGCACCTGTCCTTCGGAGACGGCCAGCATTGCCATTCCGCACGAATACGCGTTGTGCAGCCAGCGAGCCAGGGCTTGATTGCGGCACGCCGAAATTGCGCCTTCGCCGCCCACGATCACAATGGCGTCCTCGACCGACACCGCGCCAGCCAGTTCTGTGGAAACCGACAAGCCAGACGAACTGATAACGGTCCCACCCGTTGCGGAAACCAGCAGCACCTTGTACGTCTTCGAGCGGCGCGAAGGTGTCTGGTCCAGTTCGTTCGCGTATTGAAAGGTCTGCGCCAGCATTGCGGCGTCGAAGGACGAAAATCCGGGAAAGACGACGACATGGATTCTGCGCTCCGTTGCTGCGCGTTGATTGGCCGCGGCGCTACGCAATGCGTCCGTCGGCCTGAAAACGTGCCCGTCAAGCGACGTGGTGATTTCAGTGCGGCCGCCTACCCGCGAGGACATGATTTTGCCTGTCATACCGTTACGAAAGCCGCTGAATAGTGGAAACGATGCGGGGCCTTAGCCATCAGGTCTGAAGAAATCGTACGGCACCGTATTCCGCTGCGCAGTGACGATCGTCACAAATGGACCCCTTACGTTTAGAAAATCCAACATGCCAAC
>NZ_JBNDMQ010000108.1:0-1228 GCF_050436665.1 Paraburkholderia sp. EB58
GCGATGAGGAAGAGCACGGTACGCATGGTTTTGAAGCTGGCGTATCCCCGTGCCTTACGCTTGGCGGCCTGAAACAGGCCGTTGATGGCCTCAATGAATCCGTTGGTCTGGCGCGTCTGGGCCCACGCGATGATGCCGTCGAAATGACGACGGATCATGCGCGCGACGTCCTTCATGGGCTCGACTTTGGAGCGCATAACGTTGCCGCACCACCGGCGCAACATCTTGGAGACGACGTGGATCTGTTTGCGATCGAGAATCTCGCGCAGTTGCTCGCGGTACATCCACGCACGGGCCGTGCGGTTGGTGGTGTACTGGCTGATCAGAGCCTCGAGATCGGTCAGTTGCTCAAGATCGAGCTTATCGGCATCCCTGAGCAGCGACCAGCGCATGCCCTTCAGCGACGGATCGGTTTTCTGCTGCGCGCGGCGCACGCCGTCAAGCGCTTTGGACGCATGCGCCACGACATGAAACTTGTCGAAGGTCACACGCGCATCGGGCAGGTGTTCGTCTACGCCCTTGATGAAGGCGGCCGACATGTCGATGCTCACCGATTCGATCTGCCCGGGCGCTGCGTTGTGTTCTTCCAGGTGCCGGGCAAAGCGTTCGACCACCCCGGCATCCTTGCCCGGTGTGACGAAGACCACGCGTCGCTTGTCCATGTCGGCCACCAGCGAAACATAGTCGTGGCCGCGTCGGCACGAGGTCTCATCAATGGCGACTGCGCTGAGCTGGGACAGGTCAGTCGCGGCCACGGCCAGGTCCACGTAACGGTCACAGATGGCCTTCACCCGATGCCACGACAGGTTCACCACGCGTGCCACCGCGGCAAATGTCATCTCCCGGCACAGCGCCAGCACGAGCGCTTCAAACAGCAGCGTGAAGCCGTCCAGCTTGCCCACCCAGTCGGGTTCGACCAGGCGCACCGAGCCGTCTGGCAGACGTACCCGTGGCACCCGGACCTCCAGATAGCACTCGTGCTGAAAGAAGTTGAGGTGGCGCAGCCGCTTGATCTGGGTGTCGTGAGCCGGATGCTCGCCCGCGACGCCGGGATAGGGAAAGCGTGTACCCGCGACAAAGTCCACGGCAATGGTCAGTTCACGCCGCGCAGCATCGAAATCGACGCCTTGCACGTACCACGGGGCCTTGATTCCCAAGGCGGCTTCAAAAAGTTGGGTCTGGCTCATCGGTTCAAGTTGTCTTGCAGGGCTGGTTGCCGCATTCTGCC
>NZ_JBNDMQ010000110.1:0-1164 GCF_050436665.1 Paraburkholderia sp. EB58
GGCTACGCTGAAGAAGCCGCCGTTTCGCCGACGGTTTGCTGCTGAACTGCGGAATGCGAGATCAGCGACGCGACTGGTTCCGTTTCGTGGCCCAGAAGGGCCTTGCAAGCGGGTCTCTCGACCCACTTTGGCCGCTCATGGGCGCACCTGCGCCATCAGCCGCGTGCGGCTCATGTAGAGATTGGCCAGCGCGAGTGCAGTAAAGGCGCGCGTGGCGTTCTTCGCGAGGCCGCGATAGCGCACCTTGCCGAAGCCCCACAGCCGCTTGACCACCGCAAAGACGTGCTCGACCCGGGCACGTATCCTGGACTTGTTGCGATTTTTCGAGCGTCTGGTTTCATCGACTTCGCCACTGCGATTGCGCACACGCTGATTGGTAAAGTCCTTCGCTTGCGGTGCCTTGCTGGCGATGAGTTCCTTCTGGCTTGCATAGGCGCTGTCACCGTACACACGCCGCTCGGCGCCATGCAGCAGGGTCGGCAGCGGATGCTTGTCGTGCACGTTCGCCGCCGTCACTACCGCGCTGTGTGCCAGTCCCGTCTGGCTATCCACACCGATGTGCAACTTCATGCCGAAGTACCACTGCTGCCCCTTCCTCGTCTGATGCATTTCGGGGTCTCGCGCCTTGTCCGCGTTCTTCGTGGAACTCGGTGCACCAATTATGGTGGCATCCACGATGGTGCCGGTGCCTACCTTCAGCCCGCGCCCTTGCAGTACCTCGCCCACCTTGGCAAACAACTGTTCGCCGAGCTTGTTGCGCTCCAGCAGCCGGCGGAACTTCAACAGCGTCGTGCCATCGGGAACACGCTCGCGCCCCAGATCGATCCCAACGAATCGCCGCAAGGCGGTACTGTCCAGCAGCGCTTCCTCGCAGGCTTCATCGGCCAGGTTGAACCAGTGCTGCACAAAGTACATGCGCAGCATGCGCTCCAGACCCACTGGCGGGCGACCACCTTGCCCCGTCGGATAGTGTGGCTCGACAACCTCGCACAACTGCGTCCACGGCACGATCTGCTCCATCGTCTCGAGGAACACATCGCGTTTGGTTGGCCGACGGTACTGTTCAAATCCGGCGCCTTGATCGGCCGCCATCGCAAGGGTCTGTTGTTTCATGCGCATCTAACGATTGAAGGCTCAGTGGCGTTGACCTTTTTCAGCGTAGCC
>NZ_JBNDMQ010000111.1:0-1115 GCF_050436665.1 Paraburkholderia sp. EB58
TGCAAGTCGCAGGACACGGCAGACTCTTTGGTTGCGGATGCAACCATACCGGCTGACGCCGGTGCTGTTGATGCATCCATGCCGCACGCGCAACTTCACGCCGAGCGGCGTGGTGCCGTCTCCGGCATGCTCGATCGCGTATTCAATATTCTGAGTCTTGGGAGGGGCGCATGAACCCCGCATTTTCCGTGGTGTTTCTGACCACGCTGAGCGGTGCAGGGCAGGGCTTGCTGATCGCACTGTTCGGCGTCGAAATGGCCGAGCGCCTTGGACTCATTGCCGCCAGTTCCGCGCCGCCGCCAATGTTCTTCGTGTTGGGCGCGGCACTCGCGGTCGTGCTCGGCGGCCTCGGACTGCTGGCCTCGTTTTTCCACCTTGGCCATCCCGAACGTGCATGGCGGGCCATCGCGATGTGGCGGACGTCGTGGCTTTCGCGTGAATGTCTGGCGCTGCCCGTGTTTCTTGCGGGTGCTTTTGCTTATGGCGTTGCGCACTGGTTCGGCTCGCCGTGGTCGCTCGCGATCGGTGCACTCGGCGTACTTGCGAGTGCCGTGTTGTTCGTGTGTACCTCGATGATCTACGCGTGCCTGCGTTTCCTGCAGGAATGGGCCACGCCGCTAACGATGATCAACTTTGTGCTGCTCGGTTGCGCGTCAGGGTTCACGTTTGCGACGGCCTGCGCCGCGTGGTTCGCGCCGTCGCTCGTGGCGGGGCTCGCCGTATGCGCGGGGGTGCTGACGTTGGCAGGTTGCGCAAGCCGTGTGGCATCGCTGATGCGCAACGCGCGGTTGCGGCCGAAATCGACCGTGCAGAGCGCAACAGGGATCAAGTCGGCGAAGCTCGAGCAGAAGTCGCGCGGCTTTACCGCCGGCGCCTTCAATCTGCGAGAGTTCTTTCACGGGAAGACGCCGCAAACGCTGCAACGGATCAAGTGGACGTTTCTCGTTGGTGCATTTGCGGTACCGCTCGTGCTGATTGCGCTAGGCGGCAGTGTGGCGTCGATTGCGCTGTCGTTCTGGCTGCTGTGTGCCGCCTGCGCCGTGCAATACGCGGGGCTGGTGGCGGAGCGCTGGTTTTTCTTCGCTGAAGCACGGCATCCGCAGAATCTCTACTAT
>NZ_JBNDMQ010000112.1:0-1071 GCF_050436665.1 Paraburkholderia sp. EB58
CGGACCAAGCCGCACGTGAACGTCGGCACGATCGGTCACGTTGACCACGGCAAGACCACGCTGACGGCAGCGATCACGACGGTGCTGACCGCGAAGTTCGGCGGCGAAGCGAAGGCGTATGACCAGATCGACGCGGCGCCGGAAGAAAAGGCGCGCGGCATCACGATCAACACGGCGCACGTCGAGTACGAAACGGCTAACCGCCACTACGCGCACGTTGACTGCCCGGGCCACGCTGACTATGTGAAGAACATGATCACGGGCGCAGCGCAGATGGACGGCGCAATCCTGGTGTGCTCGGCCGCTGACGGCCCGATGCCGCAAACGCGTGAGCACATCCTGCTGGCGCGTCAGGTTGGCGTTCCGTACATCATCGTGTTCCTGAACAAGTGCGACATGGTGGACGACGCTGAGCTGCTGGAACTCGTCGAGATGGAAGTTCGCGAACTTCTGTCGAAGTACGACTTCCCGGGCGACGACACGCCGATCATCAAGGGTTCGGCCAAGCTGGCGCTGGAAGGCGACAAGGGCGAGCTGGGCGAAGTGGCGATCATGAACCTGGCCGACGCGCTGGACACGTACATCCCGACGCCGGAGCGCGCAGTTGACGGTGCGTTCCTGATGCCGGTGGAAGACGTATTCTCGATCTCGGGTCGTGGCACGGTGGTGACGGGCCGCGTTGAGCGCGGTGTCGTGAAGGTCGGCGAGGAAATCGAGATTGTCGGTATCAAGCCGACGGTGAAGACGACCTGCACGGGCGTGGAAATGTTCCGCAAGCTGCTGGACCAGGGTCAGGCAGGCGACAACGTGGGTATCCTGCTGCGCGGCACGAAGCGTGAAGACGTGGAGCGTGGCCAGGTTCTGGCGAAGCCGGGTTCGATCAACCCGCACACGCACTTCACGGCAGAAGTGTACGTGCTGAGCAAGGACGAAGGCGGCCGCCACACGCCGTTCTTCAACAACTATCGTCCGCAGTTCTACTTCCGTACGACGGACGTGACGGGCTCGATCGAGCTGCCGAAGGACAAGGAAATGGTCATGCCGGGCGACAACGTGTCGATCACGGTGAAG